>DASCPR010000033.1:0-2946 GCA_036012625.1 Prochlorococcaceae cyanobacterium Fu_MAG_50 | reverse complement strand
GAGGAGGAGCGGCGTGGATATGACCATCGCCTGGCTTTGGTGGTTGAGGACTATCGCCAGCGGGTGGGCTTGGGCCTTGTTCGATCTGATGCTGAATCCTTGGCGGTGCTCAACGCTCTCAGGCAGATTGCGGCGGAATTCAAACTTCCCGCCGCAGAGGCTCTGCTTCAAGACCTGCTTGCCCAGGGACATTCCGTGGTGCTGTTCAGTTCTTTCATTGAGCCCCTGCTGTTGTTGAAGCGGCGCCTTGGTGGTGAGTTGCTTACCGGGCGTCAGCCTGTGGAGCAGCGTCAGGCTTCTGTTGACCGTTTTCAGCAGAGTGCTGGTAACTCCCTGTTACTGGCCACATATGGTGCTGGAGGCCTGGGATACACCCTGCATCGTGCTCGGCATGTGGTGTTGATTGAGAGGCCCTGGACTCCCGGTGACCTGGATCAGGCGGAGGATCGTTGTCACCGATTGGGGATGGACGGAGGCTTGACTTGCCATTGGCTGGATTTCGGCCTGGCGGATCAGCTGATTGATGGCTTGGTGGCCAGCAAGGCGGAGCGGATTGAGGTTTTGCTGGGTCCCAGGCGCCTATCCCTGGAACGTCAGCCCCTGTCTGTCATGTTTGGTCGCTGTTTGCAGGAGTCCTGACGTACGGCCAATTCATGCCGAATCATTGGATCGGCAGCCTGTCCCTGCTGATCCAGCAGGCTGAGTGCCTGGGAAACATCTCTGCAGGCAAGAGCTGTCTGTCCCATCAGAATGTAAAGAAGGGAGCGGTCGTTGAGTGGTTCGGGATTGTTTTTATAGTTGCTCACCACTTCATTGCATCTCTGCAATGCAACATCCAGATCATTGATATTGAGTTCTTCCATGCAGGCTTGAGGAGAGAGCTTGACTTGGGCAGAAAGCTCCGTAGGCGCAGATTGACTGCGGCATCCCAAGCCTGAGAGAAGCAGACCAAAGATCATCAGACCAGCCAGAAATCGAGGCGATTCAGTAGCTGTAGCGCTGATCACTGTTTGGGCTTGAGGAGTAAGAATTGGTTGAGGCTTCAGGGTTGACTGTTGAGGATTGATCAGATGTTGAAGGATATGAGGAGGTGATTGTGGATGACTGGAGAGTTTCGGAGCCACCGAAAAGATCACCCAGGAATCTGCCACAGTCGGGGTAGCTTCCGGGCTCTTCAACCACAGCTTCGGTGATCATCACGGCTGCATGTTGAGGAGAGGTCTTGAACATCCCCTGACCCTGACGTTTGATCAGGGCATAGGAGGCATTCCAGCTCACCTTGTGATCATTGCCGTTGCTGCGCATGTAGCAGTAAACCTGGGCACCTCTGGATGCAGTTTTGCTGTTGCCATCAGCAAAAGCAGCACTGCTGATCCCAGCCAGGCTCAGCAGTGATATGGAAATGGCAATTGGGAAGCGACTCCAGGCCATGGTTTGCCTTTCAACGTACTTGTTAGTTGCAAATTTATCGATTCAGCGGCAACTGTCCAGACCTGAGCCAAGGGCTCAGAGAGCCAGAGGTTTTATGAGCTTCACCAACACCGGCAAGACCAGTAGCACGGTGATCAAGCGCACGGCATGAAGTGCGGCCACTGCTGCACCAACACCAAGCTCAGCTCCCACCAGACTCATGCCGCTGATGCCACCTGGCGCAGCGCCGAGCAGGGAGACAATCGGGTCGATTCCAAACAACCGACTGCTCAAGAGACCGACAAAAATCCCTGTCAGGACAAGGGTCAATGTGATCAGGATGGCTGGCCGCCAGAGGGTCTGCATCTCTTCCATGGATGCTCTGGTCAGACCGGTGCCGATCAGTGTGCCGATTCCGATTTGCAGGGCGGTTTGGGTGCCGGGCGGCCATTGTGCGACCTCAAGCTTTCCACTCATGCTGAGCAGACCTGCTCCGAGGATCGATCCGGCCAGGGGTGCCGCCGGGATTTTGGTATAGATCGCCAGCACTCCCATTGCAGTGCCAGCAAGGGCATAAAGCATCAATGTCGCTAGTGGAGGCATGGCCGAACCCGATACATCAATCAGAAGTCTGATCCTGAATGGCGCATTCCTGACGTCGCTCCCTTGAGTCCCTTGCAAAGTTGTGTTGTCATCGGGCCATAGTCCTTCTGATGATCATGACCTCCTCCGTTTCATTCAGAATCACCCGCACGGCTGAAGACCTTGCCCAGGCCATCACGGCTCTGTCCCAACGCCTGGTCAAGATGGAGCAGCGCCAGGAATCCCTTGAACTGCAGTGGCGTCAGTTTCAGGATCAGAATCAGGACATTCCTGAAGATGAGCAGGTAAGGCTTGATGGTGTTGATCAGCTTCTGCGTGAGTGTCAGGAGTTGCTCACCAGCTCCGAGCAGGAGCTGGAGCAGCAAATAGCTGAGGAGTCAGTGGAGGAGACAGTTGAGGAGCATGAATCAGGCGAGATCTGGTCTGAGCAGGAGACAAGTCTTGCCGCGTAAGGGTGGCGGCAGATGGCAAAATAAAAAGAAAGGCAACCATGGCTTTCCCCATCTCTGCCGCAGACATCTCCACAGCTGCTCATGCAGGGCGCTGCACGAAAGCCTCAACGTCATGCCCTCCTCAAGAGTTTTTTGAAGGAGGTCATCAACTAGAGAAGCTTGAGTTCGCATTGGCCATTGCTCAGACCCGAGGCGATCAGGCCCAAACAGAGAAGTTGGCAGCGCAGATAGCAGATCTTGGTGGCAATATCGAGGAACCTGGCACCTGAATGGTGTGAGGCCATCCTTTAATCAATATCTTTTGTGTTGAGCAAGAGTTATGATGCAGAAAATAATCAAGATCTTGTTCGATCAGGTTTTACTGTTAGGCTTCTAAGAAAGGATTAATTCACTCACCATCCTTGGCTTCAACTCTTTTACAACGATCAACAATTCAGCAGGCCTCTCAGGACCAACGTGAGGCTTTTCTGAAAACAGCTGC
>DASCPR010000032.1:0-2530 GCA_036012625.1 Prochlorococcaceae cyanobacterium Fu_MAG_50 | reverse complement strand
GGGGGCATGTGAGGCCCTTGGCAAAGAGTGGTTATCCAGCTGGCAGCAGGGGCTTCCCTGCTGGTGGGAAACTCCAGGTGAGATCAATCTTCCCGTTCTGCTGAGGCTCCACAATCTTGTGGAGGCATGGGGGATGGAGGATTTTGCCAGGGCTCGCTACGGCCTTCTTGGTCAGGCGGGTCACTGGTTCCCAGGCATGAACGCTGACGGTCTTGATCGTGAGGTCAGCGAGGCGGAGCTGATTGGGGTGCTTTCAGGGAGTCCTTGGCAATCCCGGATTCCTGACTTGCTGCGTCGGTTGCGTGACAGGTTGCAAGGTGCAACTCAGCAACGGCTCTCCAGTGCCTGAGATCCGAGCGGAGATTTGGCGGGGATGCCAACAGGTCGTGGGAAAAGGGCTGGACAGGTTGATTTTGGCTTGAGTCGCACCAGGTGCCGTACGCCTCGATCGGCTGGCAGATCCATGCGTTCAACGTCACAGAGCACGGCGTTGAGCGGGGTGATCGCTGAACAGAGTTCCTGCTCATCTGTGGGGCACCAAAGGCCTCTAAACAAAAGGGCTTCGCCTGAGGGATTCAGCAAGGGGATCAGATATTCAGCCACCACCGGAGCAGCGGCCACCGCCCGTGCCATGGCCAGATCGAATCGCCCTCTGAAGCGTTCATCCTGGCCAGTTTGTTCCACCCTTTCGGTGCGAACCGTCACCCTGGATGCCAGCCCGAGTTCCCTAGCCATCGCTGCGACGGCATTGGTTTTTCGCTTGACCGAATCAACGAGTGTCAACTTTGCTGCAGGCATGGCGATGGCTGCAGCAAGGCCTGGGAAGCCTCCACCTGTGCCCACATCAATGCAATTTCGCGGCTGATCCGGATCGGCAAGTTCCCGTCTTAGTGGCCAGAGGCTGTCGTAGATCTGGGAGATCCAGTAATCATCACCCTCCACAAGACGGGTGAGATTTGTTTGCGCATTCCAGTGGCGAAGCAGCTCCTGCAGGGTTTTCAGTTGATTCAGCTGATCCGTGGAAGGTTGCCAGCCAAGCCGCCTCCAGAGATGTGCTTCAGGGGTCTCATCGCTGACCTGAGCTGGCATGAGCATCTTGAAGTCAGCTTTACCTAGGATGCAGTAGATGGAAGGAAATGGCTGGTCGTTGGTCGATGAGAACGTCTCAGGAACTCTTTACGAACGCCTGGGTGTAAGTCGTTCTGCTGATCCAGACACCCTCAGGAAGGCTTTTCGACGTCTGAGTAAATCCTTGCATCCAGATACTGCTGCCATGCCAGTCGATCAGGCAGAGCAGAGATTCCTGGAGTTGTGTGAGGCCTACGAACTTCTTGCTGATCCGATTCGCCGTCAGACCTATGACGCCATCCTGGCTGACGCCATGCCGACGGAGAGCTCAAGTGGACTGAAATCCTGTCCCAATCCTGTTTCCCGTCAAGGATCAGCAACGGCAATCGGTGAGCGGCGCCCCCTTTCCGGTGGTGAGTTGTTTTCCCTGTTGCTGCTTGTGGGCAGTCTGCTTTTCTGCGTGATGCTGGCCGTTGTTCTGGCCAGGTTCCAGTCCTATGCGTTACAGGTGATACCCAGTTGGATCTCCTTTGAGCAGACTCAGGACAATCTCCCTGGACATTCTTGAAGCGATGTCGTCGCTGCCTTCAGCAGAGACGCCTCTGGAACGTCACTCCCTGACGTCGCTGGAGGCTTGGCTGCAGCAACTTGGGGCTGAACGCCTCGGCGGTGATCCATGTCAGTGGATGATCAATGGCCCCTGCTGGACGGCGGAGATTCAGCTTGAACAGGAGGATTTGCGGGTGACCTGGGAGCGGGATGGCGCACGCAGCCAGCGCTGTTTCCGTTACCGTCTCTGCCGCTCTGATGTGGAAGCAGGCATCTGGGCAGGCCCTTAGAGGGCATCCAGTCCTGCACGGATCCCTCGATAACACTGCTCCAACTGCTCGTCCGTGATGCAAAGCGGTGGCAGCAGGTAAACAACCTGCCCAAGGGGGCGTAGGAAGACACCATGTTCAAGGGCATGGGCCTTGATCACCCGACCGGCTGGGTTGAGATAGCCCTGGGTGCCATCGACGGCCAGGTTGAAGGCGGCGATCGTTCCGATCAGGCGTGGCTGTTGAACCTTCGGGTGACGCGCCAGGTTGGTGAGATGGGGACGATGGCGGTTTTCAAAATCGTTGTAATGCTGTGGGGAGGCTTCGAGAAGATCAAGGCTGGCGTTGGCCGCGGCACAACCGAGGGGATTCGCTGTGAAGCTGTGACCGTGCCAGAGGGTGAGGCTTGGTTCAGTGCCTACAAATTCTCTGAACACCTCTTCACGGGCCATGGTCACACCCATGGGTAAAAATCCGCCGGTGAGGCCTTTCGACAGAGCGATCAGATCGGGGGAAAGTCCGGCTCGCTCTGAGGCGAAAAGGGAGCCGCATCGCCCGAAGCCAGTCATCACCTCATCTGCGATCAGCAGAACTCCCGCCTGACGCACCAAGGCCTGCACCGCTTGCAGAAAGCTTTCCCTCAC
>DASCPR010000031.1:0-1513 GCA_036012625.1 Prochlorococcaceae cyanobacterium Fu_MAG_50 | reverse complement strand
GTTGAATCGAGGCTCAGTCCCAGTTTGGGGGATCATTGAGGCGGAAGCCCCGTCGGGAAGGTGGCAGACGATCGGCGGCTCGTGCCATCCGGATGGGCAGAGCAGAAAGGTGGGCCATAGCTTCGTTGATCAGTTGATCGAACTTCATTTGCACCTCCAAGGTTTCCTTTCAGTTGATAGCGCCATTACGCAAAAGGCTCAACTGTTTTCTCAGAACAGTCATCTTTTCTTTCGATGTTGGCGGCAACTTCCTGAGCCTATGAAACTGGAGAATTCAAGAGGAGCAAAGGACGTTCCTCTGCAGAACCCTTGCAGTGCAGCCATTCTCATGGCTGCAGGCCGCTTCCATGCTGCTTGTAATCATTGAATTTCAGTGATGTAGCTTCCTTTGCACTGTTGCCGGCTGCTGCCCCAGCTATTCATATTGCTTCACAAACGATGGCTTGGATTTGACTTTCTTGTCTTGCTGAACTCTGCCAGGCATGGCTGTTCTGCTGGAACGGAGTCGGTTCTGCAGGCTGGCTTGCTTTTCACCACAGACCATCTGATTCAGCCATGGCCGCTGTTGAGAGGAAGGCCTCAATGGAGTTTCCAGGCGGCGTCTTCAGGGATTTCAGGGCCCACTTCAGGGTCTTCCGGCTCAGTTGTGCAAACACGCCACTCAGGAACGCGACAGGTCACATAGTCACTTCGTTCAATCAATAGGCCTCCTTGTTCGCTGCTGCTGGCTACAAATCCACCATGCCAATGTCCTGGTTCCGTGATCCCAGACTTGAACCACACCCAACATTTCTGCTTATTCATAATTATTATTCTACCCGTATAGGCTTCCCCAGCCATGGACCCTGGCTGAAGTGCTGAAAGCTTTAGTTACAGAAGAATTTCAAGCATGGCCTAGCCAGTTCATAGAGTCAGCCAGATGGCCATTTCTGCGTCAGGATATCTGTGTTGATTATTTGAACAATGAATTCAATTCAACGTTCTGAACGTGCACGTCAACTCATTGCTTCCTGCGGGGCGTTGATCACCAATGATCATTTTGTTTATGCTTCGGGGGATCACGGTGCCGGTTGGATTGCCAAGGATCTCATCAACATGGATCCCCGCCGTCCCCAGGAACTTGGCGCCATGCTGGCTGATGCTGTGAGCGAACAGGGGATAGAGGCCGAGATCATCTGCGGACCTGCAATTGGTGGGGTGATCTGTTCCCAGTACACAGCTTTAGCGCTGGGAAAGGAGAGTATCTTTGCTGAACGCAGCCAGAGTGAACAAGGGGAGGTTTTTCTGTTGAAGCGTCGACACGATCATGCCGTTCGGGGACGCCGGGTTCTTGTCGTTGACGATGTTGTGAACACTGGTTATTCATCAAGACTAGTTATTGACAGCGTCCGTTCTGCCGGTGGAGAGGTGGTTGCTCTGGCCACCTGGATCAATCGAGGCAATGTTGATGCTGCTGATCTGGGGGTTGATCATTTCATCTGGCTTGCAGAAGTGAAACTTCCTTCCTCTTCTG
>DASCPR010000030.1:0-3392 GCA_036012625.1 Prochlorococcaceae cyanobacterium Fu_MAG_50 | reverse complement strand
TGATGACTGAACTTGGCAAGATGAGTCTTTTTAACCATTCCAAACCGGTTCGGCATCTTTAGCTTCCGGCCATCAGCCTTCGGGGTTTTCGGCCCCCTGCCGCCATGGTCAAACGCCGCCATTCCAAAGATCCAAAACGTCAGCAACGCTCCCGTCTGGAGCACTGTTGGCAGCTTGAATGTGACATCGATCCACTGATCCTTCGCGCACGGCTGCTGCATTGGCGCCATCAGCTGCGCTTTGCCAGCGCCGTGGAGGAGGAAATGCTGCCGATTGTCTAGAGAGGCCGGTTAAGGCCCCTCTCGCTCCTCTGAAGGCCCTCTGGGGTGCTTTCAGAGGGCTTCGGCGTGATTGGCAAGCAGCCGCTGGACTTCACCAAGTCCTTCGTCGGCAGCCTGTCTGGCCATCTCGGAATTGCCTTTGGCTGACTCAATCAACTTTGCGGAGAGGCGATCAAGCAGGGCCTCACGATTTTCTGCAAGCATTGCCAACAGTTCGCTTTCGATAAGTTCGCGCACAGCATTGATGCGCAGGGTGTCTGAGGTGGCTTCAGCAAAGGTGCCCTGCACCAACTCCTGGATGAACAGCCTGTGCACCTCACTGCTGCGCAGGAAGCTTTCCGTGGCATTGATCATTCCGTCGACAAGGGTCAGATCGGGTTCGGATCCCTGCTCGGCAAGCTTGAATTCCCAGTCCAGATGGCGTCGCTGCCAGCCGGCTGCATGCAGGCTCGGCATCACATTCTGGGAGAAGGTGTCCACGGACATCTCGTAGATCCTTTCCGCCAGGCGCTCACACCATTCGCGGCCATGGTCCTGGAGGTTGTCCTCCATTGTTGATTGCTTGACAGCATGACCACCGTGATGGCTATGGCAGACGCCATCAGGGCATTCGATTGCAGTGAGACCCATTAACAGATAGCTGGGACCCCTTGCATAGCCAAAGCAACCAAGGAAGGGAAGCGTTCTTTAGGAAAGATCCTGGTCTTCGCAAAAGTTGATGCCTGATCAAGGTTGACCCCGTAATCTCCCGGGGGTCAACGGGTCATTGATTTTGCCCAGACTGTTCATTGCCATTGAGTCGGCCCCTGGGGAAACCCGGGTTGCCGCCACTCCTGACACGGTCAAGAAATTCATAGCCCTGGGCTGCACAGTCGCTGTGGAGCGTGGAGCCGGGCGCAGTTCCGGTTATGGGGATGAGGCCTATAGCCGCATGGGTGCAGAGCTGGTTGAACCCGACAACGTCAGTGCCTGGGGCCAGGCTGATGCGCTGCTCTGTGTGCAGTCGCCTGATCCAGCCGCTCTGGCCCGATTGCGTTCCGGTGCCTTGCTGGTGGGTCTGCTTGCTCCTTATGACAATCCAACCCTTTCAGCAGCCCTGCAATCGGCTCAGCTGACGGCCATGGCGATTGAGCTTCTGCCCAGGATCAGCCGCGCCCAAGCCGCCGATGCCTTGTCATCCCAGGCCAACATCGCTGGTTATAAGTCCGTGCTGCTGGCGGCCGCTGCCCTGGATCGGTATTTCCCGATGCTGATGACGGCGGCTGGCACAGTGCAGCCGGCCAGGGTTGTGGTGCTTGGTGCCGGTGTGGCCGGTCTTCAGGCGGTGGCCACAGCCCGCCGTCTCGGTGCTGTTGTTTATGTCAGTGATATCCGGCCGGCGGTGAAGGAGCAGGTGGAGTCCCTCGGTGCCCGCTTCATCGATCCGCCGGAGATGGAGGACAAGCCATCTGAATCCGGTGGATATGCCAAGCAGGCTTCGGATGCTTTTCTTGCCGCCCAGCGCCAGCAACTTTCCGACCAGCTCGCTGAAGCGGATGTGGCCATCTGCACGGCCCAGGTGCCCGGCAGAAGAGCCCCGAGGCTGATCAGCGAAGACATGCTTGATCGGATGCGTCCCGGTGCTGTGGTGGTGGATCTGGCGGTGGCTCAGGGTGGCAACTGCGCTGAGACCCGTCCTGGGCAAACCCTGGATCGCAACGGCGTCAAGCTGATCGGAGCCTCCGATCTGCCGTGCAGCGTGCCCAATCACGCCAGTGCGCTTTATTCACGCAATCTCGTGGCCCTGCTGGAACCTGTTCTCAAGGATGGTCAACTCATACTCAACACTGAGGATGAGTTGATTGCCGGTTGCCTGATCAGTCAGGACGGTGCCATCTGCCGCTCTGATGTGCTCACCCCTGGAGGATCGAACTGATGTCATTCCTTAGTGAAGCCCTCTGGGTGCTGCTGTTGGGCAGCCTCCTGGGCCTCGAATTGATCGGCAAGGTGCCTCCCACCCTGCATACACCGCTGATGAGTGGTGCCAATGCCATCTCGGGCATCACGATGCTGGCCGCACTCACCTTGATTATCAAGGCCGGTGCGGATGGCAATACCGCTCTGTTGGCGATGGGTTCCGTCTCCCTGGGCTTTGCCCTGTTCAACGTGATCGGTGGCTTTCTGGTCACCGATCGGATGCTGGCGATGTTCAGCCGCAAGTCCGCTCGCCGTAAGGACAACAACTGATGAATCCTGCTGTCCTCAAATTCGCGATTGATCTGGTCGCGGTTCTGCTTTTAGCCCTTGGTATCAAAGGGCTCTCGAAGGTGCGTTCAGCCCGGGAGGCCAATCGACTCGCTGCTGTGGCCATGGCCCTTGCTGTGGTTGGGGTGATGGTGAATTCCCTGGGCACAAACGGCATTTCCCTTCAGTCCTGGAGCTGGATCATCCTCGGCACGGTTGTCGGCGGATGCCTCGGAGCGATCACCGCTCAGCGGGTACCGATGACCTCCATGCCGGAAACCGTTGCTTTGTTCAACGGTTGTGGCGGCATGTCGTCGCTGCTGGTGGCCCTTGGTGTGGCGATTTTCCCGGCCGCAGGAGGCCCTGGCGAAGCCGGCAGCGGCATCGTTGAAGATCTCTCGATCGTGGTGTCTGTGTTTGTCGGCTCGATCACCTTCACCGGTTCGATCGTGGCCATGGCCAAGCTGCAGGGCTGGCTCTCAACCCCTGGCTGGATGCAGAGCAAGGCAAGGCATGGGGTGAACATCGCCCTGGCCGTGATCTCCCTGGTGGCGGCCATTGAGCTTGCCCGTCATGGCGATAACGCCACTGGGCTTTGGTTGCTGGTGATCGGCTCCGGACTGCTTGGCATCGGCGTCACCCTGCCGATCGGTGGTGCTGACATGCCGGTGGTGATTTCTCTGCTCAACAGTTATTCGGGTGTTGCAGCAGCAGCGGCAGGTTTCGTTGTTGGCAGCCAGTTGTTGATTGTTGCTGGTGCCATGGTTGGAGCCGCTGGCCTGATCCTCACCCAGGTGATGTGTGATGGCATGAACCGCTCCTTGGTTTCGGTGCTGTTCGGCGGTGCTCTCGGAGCGTCTGTGGCCAGTGGTGGTGGTGGCGAATACA
>DASCPR010000029.1:0-8392 GCA_036012625.1 Prochlorococcaceae cyanobacterium Fu_MAG_50 | reverse complement strand
GCCGCCAGGCCTCCTCCATCAACTGCCCCTTGCACTCCGTGGCCAGGCTGAGCACCTGCCAACCATGGGGATTGGCCCCCTGCTCAAGGCCTTCGCCCGTCCAGTCAAAAAGCACCACCCGACAGGGAAGGGGCTGATCATGGATAAAACAGTGTCGGCCACGCTCGCAGGCCACAACCAGCAGATCATCAGCCCGGGCACCGGGATTGATTACGGGTGTGCCGGTGATGATCGGATCGTGCTCTTCTAGGGCCTCAACGGCAGCGAGCATCTCGGGCAGGAACACATCGCTGTGGCTCCCCAGCACCCAATGATGCCACTGCTGACGCTCCTGGTCTGAACGATCCCGAAGTAGCGCTGGTCGCCTCATGGTGCCCATGGGCCGAGCCTGTTGATAGCAAGTTCGATGAAAGCGACATCACTGGCATAAAACCGATGGAGCGCCTCAAGTGCCTCAGGCTGCAGATCTTCTCGGCGAAGCTGACGAAACGCATCAGCCGGTTGCTCAGCCGAAACATGCTGCCGGCTCTGCTGAAGAATCTCTCCACTCCTGGATTGCCAATGTGCAATCAGAACATCAATCTGCTCCATCCCGAGGATGGTTGTGTAGAGGCCTGGATCACCACCGAGAAAACTGATCTGGGGAAGGGTGTGATGGCTCCAATCCAGATGACAGGCAATCCAGGCAGGCAGCTGCAAAGCCACCTGATTCATCAGCTCCGCCGGATCAGCGGCATCAGCAAGGCTGCGAATGCCATGGCGAAGAAAAAGTTGATGATGGGCAGAAAAAGCCTGATCAAATCGGGCTTGATCCCCCTCAACATTGCTCCAGAACTTCTGGTGGATCGCTGCGGTGGTGAGTTGGCAGAGATGGCTCCGGCAGGCTGAGACAAAACGTTCAATCGGATCTCGCCAGATCGCCAGCAACTGGCGATGTTCGGCAACGGCTTCAAGTTCGGCGCGGTTTAACCAATAGGTGTGCCTCAGTGCCTGTCGATGTGCTTCAACCGGATCAAGGCCTTGTTGATCAGACAACGAACCAAACTGGTTGAGCCAGGCCATTTTCAGGCTGGTGCAACCATTCTTGGGAATCCAGATATAGGCGGCATCAGAACCGATTGGCAGCGATGGCGTGAGGCTCACACCCTCACGCATATTGAATTGAATATTGCACCAATCCAGATCATCCTTGCAACGTAACCCCGGCATCGCCTGATCAGAGCGAAGCTGAAATGGCTGATCAGATGGCTGCATCATGTTGAGAGCGAAACTGTGCCTACTTCGTGGCGACTCAGCGACAGAATCTGGGAGGGCTGCTGGCCAAACTCAGGGGGCTTGCGGCAGACCTTTTCCACCATGACCTTAAAGGCCTCGGCAACGCCTTTATCATGAAACAAGCGCTGTTTACGCTCAGCTATCCGCTGGCGAACGTCTCGATAGAAGACCTCATCCTGCATCAAGCGCACGGATATGGAGACATAGGCCTCGCGATCAGCGGCAATCAACTCAGGCAACTCAAGAACATCAAGCATGGCCACGGTGTGACGACCACGCATGAACGCTGTAGGGAAAGTGATCACAGGACAATCAAGCGACAACGACTGCATGGAACTGTTGCCACCATTCCAATCAATCGTATCGATGGTGTGATGGGCAATCGAAAACAGGCCCATGAAGTCTCCGTAATTAAGACGGGGCAGGATGCATAGCTGATCCTCAAGCTTGAGATTCCGCTGTTCGAAATGAGGCCGCAGGCGCTCTAAGAGTCGTTCACCGATTCCGCCATGGCCCATATGCCCCACCAGCACGATGAAAGCCTCAGGATGGCGTGCGGCAATCTCAGCAAAGGTCCAGTCGTTGCGGGGAAGATATTTGAACGTGCTCTGCAGTGAGGTGACGATGGGCCGATCGCGGGGGAGTTGGAACTTATCGAAGAGCAGTTCGCCATCATGGAGTGCTGCAGGGGTCTCATAATTGAGACCCGTACCCGGTAGCCGGATCAATGACTCGCTGTAGTGCTTGTCATTGCCTTTCGGCTCCATCCCCTCGGCACCGAAGAAGTAGTGAATGGTTCTGGATCCGCTCGTGATCGGATGCCCCCATCCCTGGGCCTGAACCGGAGCCAGCTGCAGCACGGAGGTGACCTTGCTGGCTGGATGCATGCCGATATCGGTGAAGATCAGCAGATCGAGCTGATCATCAAGGATCTGCTGCAGCATCTGCTCCGGATCCTCCGCTCGCAAGGGCAGATGGCGATAGCTGCCGAGCGCCGCGAATCGCTGGGTGCCGGAATCTTCACGCTCAGCGATGTTGTAGCTGAAGATCTCGTAGCAGGGATTGCCGGCAATGCCCTCCAGCCAACCGAGGCTCCAGATCGAACCGTTGTGGTTGACCAGATGGGGAGAGATCACACCAACCCGCAGCGGGCGTTGGTCAGTCGGATCACGCTGGGGCAGGGGCTGCATAAAGGCCTGCAGACGTGGCCTCAGGATGCGATCAAGGATGCCGGCATAGAGCTCCTGCAGAGGCCGGTCATCCTCCATCTGATAGGCCAGGTAAAAGTTGGTCAGTGACCAGACATGGGCATAGAGAGCTTCCCAGTCGGCATTCGCCTGGCTGATGCCATCCAGCAGACCATGAAGTTCAAGGGCATCGTCTTGCCAGCGCTGACGCACAGCAGCCACCTGCCCATCATTGACATACAACACCGGCAGCACATGCAGACGGCTGATCAGCTGCAGCCTGCGATCTGCCTGGGCATCACTCAAAGCAAGTGCCTCATCGTAACGATCAAGTTCCAGCAGGCAGTTGAGTCGACCCTGCAGAGCCACAACCTCTAAGTAGGCATTTAGCTCAAGCTCGGCGAAGATCTCAAACTCCTGAAGCGCCTCGCCATGGCACTTGAGCTGCACCAGGGCCTGGGCAAGGTTCTGCCGCGCAGGCTTGAACGCGGCATCGATGCTAAGGGCCTGGCGATAACTCGCGATCGCTGCATCATGATCATTGAGTGCCCCCTGCACCAGGCCGAGATTGTTCCAGGCATCGGCATAGGCCGGTAGGTATTGAAGACAGAGCCGATAAGCCTCGATCGCCTCCCTCTGACGATGTTGATCACGCAGCAAATTGCCGAGACAGAAGCTGGCCTGGGCATAGCTGGGTTGATCACGGAGCAACAAACGCAATTCACGTTCTGCCTGCTGGAGCTCACCAACATCAATCAGTACCAGTGCCAGATTGTGGCGGCACTCAGCAAAACCGGGGTGGATGGCAATGGCCTCTTGATAGAGGCGCAAACCTTCTTGGTTATTACCCAGGGCTCGGCAGGAGTTGGCTCCGTTGAACAACACGAAGGGGGTGAGAAAAGCCGCCGCCTGGGAGGCCTCAAAACAACGCAGAGCCAGTTCGTGCTGAGAGAGCGCGGCATGGGCTAGCCCCTGTAGATAGGCCACTTCACCGCTGTGAGGATGCCCCTGCAATGTGGCGACCTGATCGAGCACGTCCTGAGCACGTTCCTGGCTGATCGCCTCATAGAGATGGCCTAAACCAGCTTCAGGAGTGTTATGGGCAGGCCAGCTGCCCTGCGGTGGTTTGATCTCCGGCAAGGGCGGCCGCTGGAGCTGCTGCTGCGTTGCGATCAGTTGTTGCTGCAGCTCAACAATCTGATCCTGAAGACCGGCGATCTGCTGGTGACGATCACGAAGTTGCTGCAGGGGATCCACCAGGGCATCGCTATCAAGAGCCGCTAGTGGACGCACACGCAGATTGCGCCGTTTCGGCAACGAGTAGCCATAGGTCTCAAGATCGTCTCCATAGAGATCTTCAAGTAAAGCGAATCCATCCTTCCCATAACTCTCTTCCCAGCGTTTGCCTAGCCGCTGCCGGAAACTCTGATCGTAGCGAGTCAACTCCTGACGAATCAAATCAAGGGATGCAGGCTGCAGATGAGAGCGCAACAGCTTGGGGAGCTCGGAAACCAGTTCAGAGCGATCAAGCCATTGATTGAAATGCCCACCATCACCGAGCCAATCCCGCTGGGGACGGAGGTGTCCATCATCACGGAGCTGCTGCCAGTGGTCACGCAGATAGGTAAGAAAATCCGAGAACCGGCATGGCTGCAAAGGATCTTTGCCACGTGCCACCTGAACGGAAGCATTGAGAGGCGAATAAACAGGGTCAGAAAGATGCAGTTTGTCGTGCCAGAACGACAACAGCCTTTCACCGGGGTGACGTGTCACCGCAAGGCGCACAGCATGGCAATCGTTGAGGAGCTGATCACGGATTGAGGAGTCAAGCTGATTCAGGGAAGGGAGACCATGAACATCGGCGCGATGAATGATCAGAGCAGGACGGGTCTCACCAAGGGCGGCGGAAAGCGAAGGCACTCGGCCATCAGCGATCACGGCCAGGCGCTTGAGCAGGGTGGAGGCCACCTTGGGAATCGGCGTGAGCAGCCAGCGACAACCCAGAACCACGAGAGCATGATGAGCAAGAGCCTCAGGGGCAATCACCACTTACGACCTGCCGGTATAAAGAAAAACAATTTACCCCAATCCCTGAAGTATCACGCTCAAATCAGACAGAAACATACGGGCCTATCGCAATAGCAAGAGAGCCTGCCATCAGAAGAGCAAGGTGACTCTTAATTGAATCGCCACATCAATCGATCCTCTCCACGAAGACCTGACGAGCAATCGCCAAGCAAGATCAGCCCAGGCAATACTTGCCCCATAGGCCGTGGCAGTGAACTAGCAATGATGAAAATATTGATAGTTTCTACATCGACTTTAGCTGCACCAACCAAGGAAAGCCTGCAAGCTTAGGCCTCCACTTCGGCCCCAAAGGGTTAGCATTTACTGGTCACAGTTGCAGAAGCAGGAACAACACTCAACCGGAGCACTGCATCAACGTTATCCAGGAGCAATAATCCAGCCTGGGAATAGAGGAAAATCCAGCCAAAGAGAGGAACCAGTTCAATGCTCATCGCTACCACTCAACAGCCTTTTCAGGGTCTTGGGAGAGCGGCCTGATTGGATTCATCCCTATCGTGGCAACATCCTCCCCTTTTTTCTGATCAGAACAAGCAAACTGCTAAGCACTGAATAGAGTCAGGACAAGAGGACTAACAGATTGATTTCAGAATGCTATTCAAACACCGCAACTAGCGGGTGATTGACAATCTCTGTGTCCTTCTGGGCTTCAAGCATATGGAGATTCGCTTCTGAGCAATCAACACCAGACCATGCCTCTAATGCTTCAAAGCAAGGGTCACAGCCTGGGTATCTGACAGCAATGCGGCTGGCTTCATCTGCTGTGATCCGCCTTAAGCCAAATACCATCTCATAGGCCCAGTCGCAATCTGCCTTGTTGGCATTATGCAGGTACTTGAGTTGAGCTTCAATTTCAGGCCAGCCTTCTGCTGGGAACACCGCTTGAACTCTGCAAGCCTCCGCAAATAAAAGCATCAACCTTTGCTGCCAAACCTCAGCCTGTTCCTGAGTAATGCCGTTCTCTGGCTCGTGGAGTTGACGCCGGGTCCGTCTAAGACCTTCTTCAATCAGTGCGGTGGCCATGCTGCTCATGGAGCGTCGCTCAGCCCTGGCCCTCGCACTAACTTCCCTATAGACCTGCTCTGGGAGCAAGGCCTGTAGCCGATGGAGATTTGAGGACATCCTGGATGCAATGGCCATCAAAAACAAAGACTACCTCTTAATCCTCAAAATTGACGCAGGAGCAATTGTGCGCAAGGAGCCCATCCCCATTTGACCACTTGAATGATTGCCACAAGCCCAGGGCCTCGGCAAGGCATAAATACCCACTTAACCTTCTCAAGAGATGCTCAGAAGGAAGCAAAAAACAAAAAGCGTGAAGGTTTGCGTCCCTCTAAATGCTCTTGCATAAGCTAGTGAACAAGGAATCTATTGCCGACACCTTACCCAGAGGAATATTTGCTAACGGGAAAAAGCGAAGAGACTAGGCGATTGACCTTCAACCTCCCCATTGACCTAGATGAGTGGCTCAAAGAAGCTGCCCAGAGGGAGCGCAGAAGCGTGGAGATGTACATTCGTGTTCTCATAGAGGAGAGAAGAGAGACCGAAAGGGCCCTAGGTGCAACCCCCAGCACCGCTCAGGAAGCAGATAAAGGACCCTCGCGTCCAAACGGGATCACCCAGGAGGAGGCTGACAATTGGCAGAAGCAGCTCATGGGGCTGTTTTCAGCGGCTTGCCATAAAAAGAATGCCTTACCCGGAGAGGGCTGGGATCAATTGAAGATCGCCATTCGTGAACACATCAGCCAAGAAAGTGAAGATTTTGATCGCCCTCCCAGTCCTGACGACGTGGATTGGTGTAAGGCAATTGTGATTGGGACTGAACGCATCACAGTAGAAGGTGCTAACCGCATTCACTCTCGTTTCCCTAACAAGACGCCGCTGATCACAGCAATCTGTTTGTGGTCCGGAGCAAGCGCAAATCAACTTAAGGACTACGCCCTCAACCTCAAACAACAAGCAAATGCCCATCTGCCAACCCTGATCGTCGACAAAGATCTGGGTCGCAAATAACTAGCCATGTGGGTTGGTCGGATTTTTGCTGCTTGTTGGCTTTCGGCTTGGTTCAGCCGCTGGTTTATGTCCAAGCGGCGTCATCGGATTTATATAGCAACTCTGATTAAGGCAACTCACAAACCATTGATGCTGTTGCCCGCTACTAAATTCCAACGCGGACTCCGGTATAGAACCGCCATCTGGCTAAGAGCATCAAGGCGCAATTAACCAAAGAGATCCCTTACCGCCCTTACTTCGAGCAATTTCAATGTCTGCTGTTCGGCCAGAGCTTCTCTGATTTCTTTAGGCGCTGACTGGTTTACGCCCTCTCAGTACTTACGCCCTCGACAAGATGCCTTCTCCGTTGATCTATACAGTTGTTTTCTTTGCCGAAGCCACTTCGCAGGGGGTCACTGATCTCAGCCGAACCTAGGAAGCGAACCCTGCCACAGGCCAAGTCAGCCAATGCAAGTCTCTTAAGACTCGATCCTCAAGCTAAGCCTGCAACAAAGAAGACTCACAGGCAAGCGCGAGGCAAAATCCAGTTGAGCACTACAAAAAGCCGAACTCAAAGCAGTGAGAATTTTCACTCTCAAAAAGAGTGCAACGAGACCAGCTTTAAGACCCGACAAGGCTGGTAGAGGTGAGTATGTTTGCCTAACAATGAAGATTGGGCCTATCTTTTGAACAACAAACTTTTCTCGATAATTTTAAAAATAGCTGGCTATAGGCGATCTTCAAAGACATGAGCAGCAGGCAGGAATCGACGCTGGAGTAAATCAACCCAGGCGATTTTCGCCTCATCGGCTGTGGTAGGTCAGCTGGGTGTGATTGGAACACTGATTGAGGCCACAAGCCATGGTCAGGCGCTTGCTGATGACACCATTAACGGCATTCCTATGAAAGGAATGAATGAGGGCGGCAGTACACGTGATGTCTCAGGCTATGGTGCTTTTGCTATTGGCCAATTCGCCAGTTCCACTGGAATTAACGCAGCAGCCATCGGACGTGAAGCCAGAGCCCTTGCAGATGATTCCACAGCTTTAGGATCATCAGCGAAAGCAATTGGATTAAAATCTTCAGCCTTTGGTGTGACCTCAAGCGCAAATGGCAAGAGCTCATCTGCAATGGGTCAGGCTGCAAGTGCAAACGGGGAACGATCATCGGCATTTGGATCTTCGTCCAAGGCAAGCGGTGATCACTCCCTCGCTCTTGGTTCACAATCCAAAGCTGCCGCTGAATATTCCATTGCCATTGGCGATGGTGCCAGCGCTCAAGTGGCCGATTCGGGGCCCGGTGGTATCGCCATCGGTAATGCTTCAACAGCTAATGGCCGACACGCTATCGCCATCGGTAATGCTTCTTCCGCCTATGACGATCAATCCACTGCTATCGGCTCCATGGCAGAAGCCACTGGACACCACTCCACGGCAGTTGGATACAGGGCCATGGCTACAGGTGCCTACTCCAGAGTCTTTGGACCAGGTAGGTCTTGCCTCTGGTGAAAACTCCACCGCCATCGGCAAGGCCTCTGTTGCAGCTGGCGATCGCTCCATGGCTTTGGCGGGCCTCTCCTCTCTCGCCACCGGCGATGATTCCATTGCTATCGGTGGGTTTGCTCCCATCGCAACAGGTAAAGGTGCCGTAGCTATCGGTGGGGTTGATCCCATCGCACGCGGTGATCACTCCCTCGCTCTTGGTTCAAGAGCAATCATCAAAAAAGATCACGACAACTCCGTTGCCCTCGGCTTCAAGGCTGAAACAACACGTGCTGATCAGATCATGCTGGGGCATGCCTCCAGAGGACTTAAGCCAACAGCAACAGACATCACAATTCCAGATCTCGCCAA
>DASCPR010000028.1:0-1712 GCA_036012625.1 Prochlorococcaceae cyanobacterium Fu_MAG_50 | reverse complement strand
TGATCCCCCATGGACCGGACTCTGGGTTGTGGAGTGATGACTACGAGCGGTTCCTGCTGCAGCGGCTGGAGCGGGTTGGGGCGGCGATTGCCAAAGTTGCAAGCCCTCAGGCATTTGAGGGTTGCACCAGGCGCCGCCGACCTTGCCTGGCGCAAATGCACCACTGAAGCTAGAATCGATGCAATTACACCATCATTATGGCGGTCGTAGATCGCACTCCCACAGCTTCTGCAGCGGCGGCTTCACTCACCGATGCCCAGCTTGTTCTGCAGGCTGTCTTGCGCGCCGCCGATGAGCTGGCGCTCAGCCGCACGGCCCTGGCCAGAGTGCTGGGCAAGGACCGCTCCACGCTGTCCCGAGCTACAGGCATTGACCCGGCAAACAAGACCGGTGAGCTAGCCCTGCTGCTGATAAGGCTCTATCGCAGCCTCTCGGTTCTGGTCGGCAACGACGCTATCCAGCTGCGCCACTGGTTCCATACGCCCAACCGCCACACCGGCGGTGTGCCCGCGGAGCAGGTGCTGCGGGCCGAGGGGCTTATTGAGGTCGTGCATTACCTCGATGCCATGCGTGCACCAATCTGAGCGGTGGATCTATGCCCTATCGCCGCGGCTTCACCGAAAGTACCCATAGAAGGTACGGTGATGCGTCTTGTACAGAAGCAGGGCATCGACAGCCTGGATCCCCTGGTGGATGGCCTTGAGCAGCTGGCTCGCCTAGAGATGTTGGTAGAAACCAGCAAACCCCGGGTGCAGGCCGCTGGAGCGAACAAGCCAAGCCATCCACTCCTCACCACACCCTTCCGCTACCCGCCCCTGAAACATGGCTCCCGCTTCGGCAGTCGGCAGACAAGGGGAATGTTCTACGGCTCACGCAGCCGCGTAGGGACGCTGGTGGAGGTCGCCTTTTACGGCATGTTGTTCTGGGAAGGTTATGTCGAGGCTCCGCCGGCACCCATCCGCCGTCACCAGACGCTTTTTTCGGTGCATCTGAATGCAACGCGAGGCCTTCAGCTGCAGGCAATCGATGCAGAAGGCGCCCAGGCAATGCTGCGGGATCCTGTGCATTACGGCCCCACGCAACAGCTGGGTGAATGGATGCGGGACCAAGGCCTTGAAGCCTTTGAGTATCTCAGCGCCCGTTCCAGCGATGTGCTCATACAAGTTGGTGTCTTCACTCCAGCTGTCTTTAAGACAACTCCCTTCGATCACGTGGAAATCACCACCGAGATCTCAACAGACTGTGTGACCTTTCTTTGCCACGACGACGGCTGGTTGCATCGCTACCCGCGCGAACAATTCCTGATCGATGGGCAATTGCCAAGAGCGGCGCACTGATTCATCCTCAGGCATACGCAGGCTGTGAATGGATGCCAAACCATTGGCAGCACAGAGATCACTCCTAAGCTGATTTGGTTGATCGGCTTTGGCGTTTGCTCCCCTCCGTTGTTGCCAGCGAGCTGGAGCAGGTGGCCAAAGATGCCATCAGCAACGCCTTTCATCCCACCACTCCTGGCTTCAGCGGGCTGATTGATCGCTTCCTGGCTGATCGCGAACAGCTGCTCAAGGGGCCTTTTGTTTCGGTGTCGCTGCCGTTCCATCAAGGCTCGGGTCGGGATTGGTTCCCGCAGATTCCGTTGCCATTCCCGCCCTATCGGCACCAGGAACGAGCCTTTGAACGCCTATTGCCAGGCAGCCCGCAAAACACCCTGG
>DASCPR010000027.1:0-3341 GCA_036012625.1 Prochlorococcaceae cyanobacterium Fu_MAG_50 | reverse complement strand
GAGGATGCTGTGGTTCTCGAACACGCCGAGGATGGTCATGTGCATCTTCGACAGGCGATCAATCTTGCGGCGGCTGGTGCTGTGGGGGGGAGTTTCTGGGGATTGCTGATCGGTGTGCTGTTTGCCAATCCGCTGCTTGGCCTTGCTGTTGGTGCCGGTGCCGGAGCCACATCAGGAGCCCTCAGTGATATGGGCATCAACGATCAATTCCTTAAGGAACTTGGCGAAACCCTTCCACCTGGCCATGCCGCCCTTGCTCTGCTGGTGCGGGACGCCACCTCTGATCGGGTGATCGAGCGACTCCGCCGCCATGCGCCCCATGCCCGCCTGATTCACACCAGCCTCAGCCATGGGGATGAGGCTGGCTTGCGTCAACAGCTGGACAAGGCCCGTCAGCAGGCGGAAGCGCTGCGGCTGGGTTGATTGGCGCGACCAGCAGGAACCCTGAAATCGCAGCCTCGCTTGGCGAGCTGAACATTCACATCATCCACCAGTTCCTCCGGCAGGTCTTCAGCCATCTGAGCCGGGGTTGCGTCGATGGAAGGTGAGCCCTCTTCGAGGGCTTCGAGCAGTTGGGTCCATTGCGCCACCTGATTGGAACGACTCATGGGTTGATAGCCATTGCGCTCCAGCAGGGCTGAGCAGATCTCGACATTCCAGAGTGCCGCTTTTGGCTGACAATGGGTGCCACTTTGATACGCGGCACCTGCGTCGAAGGCGATGTCTGTGGCTCGACCATGTCGGTCACGCCAACCCTGATGCTGCAGAGCGCGTCCGCAATGAATGGCCGAGATGCCATAGATGCGTCCCAGGTCTGTAAGGCTCGTCCATGTGGGAGTGGCAATCATGGCGAAGGAGGTGAATGCCGCCATCTTCCTCAGTGGACCGGGTCTTGCAAGTTGTGAAGCGGAAATACCAACAAACTGCCAAGTCTGTTCATTAACAGATGTGAAGCTCCTGCCTCGGGGCTGGCCCTAGCCAGAGCTCCAGATTCGGGCTGAACACTTCGCGGATCACAGTCAGCTGTCGCCCTTGACGGAAGAAGCGATAGTGCCGGCTCCAGAAGGGTCCCTGTCTGCCGAAACCGGCTTCCAGCCAATCTGCTTCAACCAGTGCAAGGCCATCCACCTCACGGAAAAGTTCCGAGCGTCCTTGGGTGAGACTTCGCCAGATGGGTTGATTGCGGTCGCGAAGATTCTGTTGTGCTTCCGACTGATTCCACCAGCTCTCGGCCCAGGCAAGGGTATGGGGCCCACAGGTCAACCACACCTGTCGTCGCAGCAGGGGTGACGTGAGTTCCTTCACTTCAGGGGGTGCGCTATGGCCTGGATCAGGGCGCATGGCGATCAGCTTCACTTCAACGGGGTAGCCCGTCAGTAGGCGCAGATGGCGTGTTGGGCTGCCATCACCCAGCAGCATCAGCCGCCATGGCCCCGGCAGGTCAGTGGGACCATCACCAGACAGCACCGCCTGGGTGGGCGCCTCCCACACTCCTGTCGGCGTTTGTAACCCCGCAGCTGACTGATTCAGAAGGCGCCTCCGACGCTGAGGCGCTTCTCCTCGCCCTGACGCTCGATCACAGCGCCATCCGTTGTGACAGAAGTCAGCCGCCAACCGCTGCTGCCGATGCTGTCGCCAGGAGTGGCCGAGGTGGAGGAGCTTTGCAGCTGAAAGATGGCTGAGCTGTCGCCGCCGGGGGCATGCACCACCCCCACAAGGATCGGCAGGGCTTCTGCTGCAGTGCCGTTCGAGCTTGTTGGCTGTGCTGTGGAGGCATTGGGGAACGGGACTGTCACCGGTTCCAGGGTTTGCATCAAGGCGGGATCTGGCGGCGGCAGGGCGGCCAGTTCGATTGTTGTTGCTGTTTGAGGCTGCTGGTCCGCTTGGTTCGCGACTGCTTGTGGGCCTGAACCGTCATCCGGGATAGGGCTGTTCGGTAAACGGCTGTCCTTGAGAGGGCTGTTAGACCCACTGTCAGGGCTAGGTCGGTCAGGGGCAGGCCGCTCAGAGGTAAGCCGATCAGGGTCGTTGACAGCGTTGGCTTTGGGCGGCAGCTGCCTGAGCCGTTCCAGCAGCAGCAGATTGCGTTCTCTGCTCAGCTGTGTGCTGGAGACCTGCCAGTTGCGGGCAAGCCAGAGGCTGCTGATCAGGCCTGTTGCGGCAAGGCCCGTGAGGCCGAGAATCCGCCAGTTCAGAGGGTTGGAGTGCGTGGATGGCGGTTCGATGCGGATCTCTGCCGCTTTGATCTCTGCCGCTTTGACTGGTGTCGGCGGCGGCGGTTCTTGGAGATCAAAGACCCTGTCCATCACCTGCTCAGCCCGCAGGTTCCAGAAGGCTCTTGAGGTGGTGAGACGGGTGGACAACGTCAGCTGCAAAATCACCCAAAGCTATCGAGCCTGGCCAGAGGCGGCGAGAGGACGACGATGTTTTAGTTCCAACCAGAGCAACAGGGCGGAGAGGTCTGCCTTGCTCACACCAGCAATCTGGGCTGCCTGGCCAAGGTTGATCGGTCTCACTTCTGCCAGCTTTTCGCGAGCTTCTCTTGAGAGCGTTGTGATGTTGGCATAGTCAAGATCAGTGGGTAACGGTCGCCGGCTCTGCTTTTTCATCTGATCGATCTGTTGTTGCTGACGCTGCAGGTAGCCGCTGTATTTGATATCGATCTCCGCTCCTTCCCGCACAGCCAGTGGAAGATCGGGATCAGCCAGGCCGAGCCGCACCAGATCGTCCCCGTGTATCTCAGGGCGGCGGAGCAGCTCAGCCAGGGTGATCGATCCTTTGATCGCCCCGCTGCTCTGGGCTTCCACAGCTGCAGCGGCTGGATCGCTGGCCTTGAGCCGCTCCACTTGCAGACGCTGTTTCTCAGCATTGATGGCGGCCTGCTTGGCTTCGAAGAGGGTCCAGCGTCGGTCGTCAATCAGGCCCAGTTCACGACCTAAAGGGGTGAGGCGTCGGTCTGCGTTGTCGCCCCGCAGCACCAGGCGGTATTCGCTGCGGCTGGTCAGCACCCTGTAGGGCTCCCGCAGATCCCGACTCACCAGATCGTCAATCATCGTGCCGATGTAACTGCCTTCTCTTGGGAAAGAAACAGGCTCCTGAGCCAGGATCTGACGCGCTGCATTGAGTCCTGCCACCAGTCCCTGGGCCGCGGCTTCTTCGTATCCCGTGGTTCCGTTGAGCTGTCCGGCGCTGAACAGCCCTTTCACCCGTTTTGTCTCCAGGGATGGATTGAGTTGCGTTGCCGGCAGATAGTCGTAGTCAACGGCGTAGGCCGGCCTGAGCATCACGCACTGTTCCAGGCCTGGCAGGGTGCGTAGCAACTCCAGTTGCAGGGGCTCTGG
>DASCPR010000026.1:0-1659 GCA_036012625.1 Prochlorococcaceae cyanobacterium Fu_MAG_50 | reverse complement strand
TTCTTATGTTCAGGTCCTGGTCGGCTCTCCCTCTACACACTGGTCATGAAAAAGGAACCTTCAAGAGAAATCACACTGGGGATTGACACGCTTCTCTGATCGCTGCAGTGGATCGAGATCAATAGACAAGCTGTGATTGCATGTCGCAAAAGCTGAGCTGACAGATTCAAGAGAGAAAAAGGCTCCAGGACTCAACTGGAGCCATCGTCCGTGTGAGGAGAGCTCTTCACTGTCCTCAAAACAGTTCTAGGGTCAGAAAAGGTGCAACAGATGACAAGCCTTTGAGCAGGATGTGACTAAACACAACCAAACGACGCCAAAGTCAGCTCGCTCAGGCTCAGGCATCGTCATCAACAAAGATCAGGGATCCAAGCCAGTGGCAAGAAGCCGTGACCTTATACTTATTCATCATGACATCTGGTGAATAACTTCTCAGTTAGACATCACAGGATATAAACATGCAATCCTCAATAAAGCAATGAAGAGTCGTCATGAAGTTCTACTTAGACGATCTATTTAATGATATTAATTATTAAATAGGTTCAGCAAAATCAGCTTCACGCTGCAGAGGGATGCCGGGCTGATCTGCTGAAGAACAGGCTGAGAGCCAATCCCTAGCACTGAGATAACACGGGACAATCGAGGCCTGACCCGCCAGGATGGGATCCGGCAACGACTGCGACACTATGGCGATGAACCGTCGGGTCTTTCTAAGTCTCACCGGCAGCCTGATCGCAGGTCTGCTGCTCAGGCATGAGTGGATCGCGGCAGAGCCCCTCTCCACGGCAAGGTTTAAAGCAGGGGCGATCAGAAGAGGGGATCAACGCATCGCCCTGATCAGTGATCTCAACGCCAGCTACGGATCAACCCGCTACATCAGCCAGGTTCACCGTGGCGTGAAACTGCTGCAAGGCTTTCAGCCTGACCTAGTGCTCTGTGCAGGCGACATGGTGGCCGGTCAGAAGCTGGGCTTGACGGGTCATCAACTTGATGGAATGTGGGCTGCCTTCAATCAATCTGTGTTGCAACCACTGCGCTCAGAGGGTGAAGCCTTTGCACCATGCATGGGCAACCACGATGCCTCAAGCATCAAACAGCGAGGCGCTTTCCTATTCAACCTTGATCGGCAACGAGCCGCGTCCTTCTGGAATCAACAGAAGAATGAACTCGGGCTTTCCTTCCTCGAAGCCAGCCATTTCCCCTTCCGCTACAGCATCAGGCAGGCAGGCCTTTTCGCCGTGATCCTTGATGCATCCTCCGCAAACATTCCAGCGGCAGACCTGGCCTGGGCAGAGGAGCAACTGAGCACATCAACGGCAAAACAGGCGAAACTGCGCCTGGTCGTGGGTCACCTGCCCCCTTACCCAATCTCCCAGCGAAAAGATCGTGCCGGTGAAGTGCTGAACCAGCCCCAACAACTGATGGCATTACTGGAACGCCATGATGTTGTCTTGTATGTAAGCGGCCATCACCACGCCTGGTTTCCCGGTCGCGTGGGCACGATCAATCTGCTCAGTCTTGGCGCGATGGGCAGCGGCCCCCGTCAACGCCTCAATGATCACCATCCGCCCACCCAGACACTCACCCTGCTCGATGTGTTCAGCAGCAATGGTGAGATGATCGAAACAACCATCGATATCAACACCCTTGAAATCCTCA
>DASCPR010000025.1:0-9747 GCA_036012625.1 Prochlorococcaceae cyanobacterium Fu_MAG_50 | reverse complement strand
GTGGGGACCCATGCCGAAGACTCAACATCATACCAACGCTGGTTTTCAGCAAGGCACAAGCATCCGACCGATCAAAAATCCACTCTGGTCACAAAGAGAACGGCGATCAATGCCTATATTTTCAGTTCAATCGGTGAAGGCAAAGGTTCACCCATCACCAAAGGCGAATCGCTTATCAATTCTCTCACAAAGGTTTCCGCTGCAGAAGCCAATTCCAGAGCAAATTACAACCTTGCAAGTCATAGCCTTGCAAGCGAAATTAGCACTGCAGAGATACCCTGATCACTCTTTATCTACTGCCGAGAGAGTGAAAAGCAGCGCACCAAATACAAGAAAGTAGGCCAGAAAAGGAAGCATAGCTTTCGGTAGAGGCGATTCATTCTACCAGTAATTTCTCCTCACTCAGGATCTAACCAGGCATCGACTCACTCTGAGGAGCTTGACTCACGAGCATCGATTGAATGCAAGCAGCCTCTCCAGAAAGGGAAACCAAGTCCAGACTGGAATGGTGAACAAGCCACAAGATTTTAGAAGCCTGGACTTTCCCCAATCCCTTCAAGGCTTGAGATTATGCGCTTGCAGGCAGGCAATTGTCATCTCTCCTTATCCAAGCAGACGCTTTACAACGAGCCAAGAGATGAGGCGCGATCATAGTGAGAATGATTTCAAGCCAAGGCTTGCTCGCCATTTGAATGGAACCATCACGCCTCGAGAAACTGCATCACAGCTACAACAAGGACGCACAATTCGATGAGGTCTTTATTGTCCTCACGATCGGCGCCAGTCTGATCGCCTCATTGGGCTTGCTGGCCAACAACGCTGCCGTGGTGATCGGAGGAATGGTGGTGGCTCCCTGGATCATGCCTTTGCGCACAACTGTCTTCGGGGTTCTTATCGGTGCTTTACCACTGCTGATTAAATCCCTGAGAACTTTATTTGCAGGTGTGGCCATCACCACCCTGCTATCTGGTGTTCTGGGAGGACTTGCTGCACTGGTCGGTCTGGATCAGTTCGGCACGGAAGTCATCGCCCGGACATCCCCCAACCTGCTTGATCTCGGCATAGCACTTTCAGCAGGGGCCATCGCCAGTTACGCGAAGTTACGCAGTGATGCTGTGAGTTCCCTTGCTGGAACAGCCATCGCCGTGGCGCTTGTTCCACCAATCTGCGTGATGGGCATGTTGCTCTCCCATCAACAATGGGATTCCGCAGCAGGAGCAGGTTTGCTGTTTATCACCAACCTGCTCGGCATTCTCACAGGAGGATTGGTGATCATGGGATTAAAAGAGCCATTCTTTCGAGAAAAAGTACTGACCAGTCGCCTGAGCTTGATCAGTTTCATCCTGACTGGCATTCTGCTGGTTCCCCTTGGCATCAGCTTCAGAATTCTGCTGTTGCGTGCTGGCCATGAAACAACCCGCGCTGAGATCCAACGCACAATCAAATCATTCCTGGAAAATCAGACCCTCACCTTTGGTGACAACCCAGAAGTAGAAGTCAATCAAGTTGATATTAATTGGCAGCAAAATCCTCCAATCATTCGAGTTCTGGTAAGAGTCTCAAACCCTGATCTACCTAGCTACAAACAGATCTCAGCCGTCCAGGATGAAATCAACAAGCGCCAAGGTCTACGGTTCAAATTAGTTGTTCAGCGAAATGCTGTGGTGGTTGTGGGTCCAGAAGAACCACCCATAACAGAATCGAATGAAAAATTCCCTCTCCTCAACAAGCCATTCCCAACTCTGTTGGACCCTCCGCCTCCGCCATTTCCTGAAGACGAGGTGATTCCTGGCCCCGCAATACAAACTTCTCAAGATCAAGGAGAAGCGGGTCAAGAAGCTGAGCCGCCACAAGACGCCACAGCCAACAGCAAGCAAACATCAGCAGCAGCAGACCCTGCAGAACAAGTCTCTGATGTTGAGTCCACAACACATGAGTCAACAACAAATGGCCCGCCAATCCCAAACCCGCTCGAATGAGGCCTATCAGCCCAACCCAGAAGCCCTCGGACTGTTTCGTCAAGACAGACGCAGGGCAACGAGCGAGACAGAAGCTGTGCACCCTGCCTGGCGGGGCCGCCAGAAACACGCAATCTTTCACGAAGGAAAGCTGCGCTTTATGGAGATACTTTGCGCTGCTAGAGCCCAGCCCAGCCAAGGCATGCGCATGTCCTCAGAAAGATTTAAGATTTATCGGTCTAGAGCACACTGATGCACGTTGTTCTGATTCGCTGGTTGCAGGCAGGCAGACGCCTTGAAGAGACCGTTCCGATTGCCATGGCAAGGCATCGACGCACTGAATTGGAGTCAGAGGGCGCGGTTGTCTACTGGAGTGAGCGCTTGATCGAAGCCACCTGATTCCACACAATGCTGTCAGGACGATGTTGGCAACAGATTGAATGGAACGGATTTCAGAAGCTCTTCGCTGTTCTCTTGCTCTGCTGATCGCAGTCACTGCTCTCAGTGCTTGTCAGGCTGATCAAAGCGCCCCAGGCACCCATCAAACCGCTGCATATGACAGGCTTGAATTACGAATCAAGCAACTGGAACAGCAGGTCGGGCAGCCGAAGAAAATACCTGATGCTGATGCCAAAACACCCGCTGGACCGATCAAATCACTGACCTTCCGCATGGGAACTGTTGATGATCGGCTTCGCATCTACTGGGCTGATGGAAGCAGCAGTGATCTTCCCTGCAACAAGGAAAGCAAGGGGGTCTGGGCCTGCGGCTGAATGATCAGCAACAGAACTCCTGCAATCGATCACAGGGGATCTTTCACATCCGTCTTCACCCTCACTTCATGTTCACGCTTAAAGCCTTCACTGCAATCAAGCCTGCACTCGCCAAATCCTCCGTTCTTGCCAGAGTCGCCATGGCCATGGCCTTGGCAGCGTCTCCGCTGAGCATGGCCTGGAGCGAAAAGGCCAGAGCAGAAGATTCTCTGCGCCTGGCCCAGCCAAAGGCCGCCAATCTGGCCAGGATGCGTGCCGAAACCCTTAACGGTGGACTTAGGTCCTATCGGGCTGATCAGTGCATGTACGTGACCGGTGCTGAAGAGTGCCTTGTCTCCAGCACAGAGGCTGGTTTCACCTTCCGATTCCGCGGGGGCCCACCAGGCTGGCAGCAACTCTCACCACCAGCTCCGACCCTGGAAACCACCGTGCTGATTTCACCGGATGGAGGGCGAATCGTGGAGGTGCCTTACAACGGCCCCCTGAGGTGAGTCCAGGCCAAAACGACAAGGTCTTGCTAGCAGACTTAAAGACACTCCTTCCAAAGCAATGTCCCTACGAGCGCTGCCGCTGATCCTGGTGCTGGGAGGAGCTCCCCTGATTGCTGATCTCACCAGCGCAAATCCTTCTCAGGCACAGGTTGCAAATTCCCAGCAGCGAGCCTTCAACATGGCGCGGGAAGTTGCTGTTCGAGAAAACGGTGGATTGTCGGTCTACCGGCCTGAGAAATGCATGTACGCCACAGCCGCAGGCGGTGGCCCCTGCCTGATCAGAGATAACGCCAATGGATACACCTTCCGATTCCTGGGAGGATCACCCGGTTGGCAGGAAAGCCAGACCCCCCCATCGACGGAAACCGAAATTCAGATTGCCCCGGATGGTCGCTCCGTGGTTGAGATCATCTACAACGGCCCTCCCCGCTGAACCCAAGGGGCACCCCCTTGCAGCAGCAGAACTGAGCGGTCCCTATTGGGAGACAAGACAACTGAGAGCCCCTGCCCATTCCACGGCCAGGGGCCAAACCTCCCGTTTCGTCAAGCTCATGGCGATATGTTTCTCGGCGTAGGCGGCTTCATTGATGAACACCGGCCTTGGCGAATCCGCCCCCTCAAAGCAAAGCACCCCCCCATCCAGCGACTGGAACAACGGATCACCATGGCGAAGCGGTTGCCAATCCCGCCCCTGACGGTTCTGATGCACACAGGCGGCCGGTCGGCCGGCAGCATCCCTGGGTAGATCAAGACTGCCCAGATGACGATGCACCACCAAGCGATCTGGATACAGCGCTGATCCAGCCTGAACCTGGGCTATGGCCTCGCAGCAGCCCTCAACGGCCAACAAGGTTTGAGCCACAATGCGTGCATCGACAAGAGACTGGGGCACCGGTCCGATTTCCACCACCAGGCCACAGGGCCAATGCTCAACAAGGAACCCCTGCTGGGCCTGATCAGCCTCATAGAGATACACCGGAAGACCCAACCGAGCCTGAATCAAAGCGGCAAGAGCAAGGTCTGCCGGTCGCCGGCCGTACACAACGAGACTCGATCCCATCGAAGACGTGGTGCTGTGCAGATCGATCACGATCTGACATGGTTTCAATCCCTCCGGGCCGAAAACAGACAGAAGCTGCTGAGCACGCCGCACCTCTCTGTCAGGCGGGGAAGCTTCCGCCATCAACTCGGGAAGGAAGCTTCGATTGAGATCCCGATCGAGATAACGACGTTCTGCTGCTCTCGCCTCCGGATTACCGATCACCGGCAGCACGGTCACGCCATGGGTCTGGAGCAGAGCGGGATCAAGCAACCACTGATCAACAAGCCAAGGTCCGTTGCTCTCATTGCCGTGGGTGCCGGCGACAAGAAGCACCTGAAGGCCTGTCATCGAAGCGGCATCAAAGAGCTCAGCCTGGCGGAAGATGAAAGCAAAGGGAACAAACATGTCGATTCCTCCGATCGTCGTCGCCACCGCCCGCATGGGCTGGGCCTGGCAATGGCAGCAACTGATGAATGGTCTGGCCCCCGCGGATCAAGCCGGCAACTACCAACGCCCACCAAGCCAGCACCAGCACGCCAGCGTGCCGCCGGGTAATGAGTTGGCAAGCCGATCAGCCCAGTGGCGTCCAAGATTGATCATCGGCCGCAGCTGCCCCTGGGCACATCGCACCTGGCTGATGCATCAGTTACGCGGGCTCGAGGGCAGCCTCTCGGTGTTGGTTGCCAGAGCTGATCACAATGCAGGCCGCTGGCAGCTCGCCCCCCCATGGCTGGGATGCGACTCCCTGCTCGCTCTCTACAGGCGCTGTGGCACTCCACCGGAGCATCGGGCCACGGTGCCAGCCCTTGTTGATCCCGGAGCCGACGCCGAAACGGACCCACGTCTGCTGGGCAATGAAAGTGCTCAGCTGGTTGAAGTGCTGAACCATTGGCCCGCAGCCGCGGGGGCACCTGATCTGGCCCCGGCAAAGCTAGAAGGTGAGATCAACAACTGGCAGACGCTGCTGCAGCCGGCGGTAAATGACGGGGTCTATCGCTGCGGGTTTGCCCGATCCCAACAGGCTTACGAGCAGGCTTGCACTGAGCTTTTCGAGGCCCTCGCGCAAGTGGAGCGGAGTCTTGCCAAACAAGGGCCATGGCTCTGCGGTGATCAAATCACCATTGCTGATGTTCGCCTTTTCCCAACGCTGATCCGCTGGGAAATGGTCTACTCGCCATTGTTCGGTTGCAGCCGGGAACCCCTCTGGTCCCTCCCCAACCTGTGGAGATGGCGACAGCGATTTCTGGCACTGCCTGGCGTGGCAGAAACCTGTGATGGGCGCGCCTGGCGAGAGGACTATTTCGGTGCTCTGTTTCCACTTCATCCCAGCGGAATTGTTCCAGCTGGCCCAGATCTGAGCAAACTGGTGAATGCAATGCCTGCCGAGATCTGATGGGTGAAAATTCCTGGGGGTTCATGCCCGGCACTGGACCCTCTCCTGAGAAAGAATTCGACGGCCTGTATGGCCGCTACAGGATCACCGTCAGTGATCAACTAGAAGTGCAGCGTTACCGGATCGCCTTGCTGCTCTGCGGCCTGTCCTTCACAGCAGGAATCTGTCAGTGGCTGATCCTCGGACCCGAACTTGCCTGGCTATGGCTGCTGCCGATGGCGACCGGCCTCGGACTGGCGCTGAATTGGATCCACATTTACCTACGCCCATTGCATCTTGGCCTGCAGATGTTCTGGGCATTCGGTTGCCTGGGTGCCACGTTCTTGCTCTGGAAGGTCGGCAGCTCAGCAATGCTGACCACACTCTCCAGCCAACCGAAGTGGATCTGGGCCATTGGGCCTCTGTTCGCAGCACTTACCGGCGTTGGTTTCAAGGAGTTCTTCTGCTTCCGCAGGCCTGAAGCTGTGGGGCTCACCCTGATGGTCCCAACGGCTCTGCTTGGGTACCTCAGCGGGGTTCTCAACGGCAGCATCGTGATGGGATTGCTTGTGATCTCAGCGGCTCTTTTGCTGATCATGGCCCTGCGGAAGTTCGGCATGGAGGCGGCCGCAGACGTTGGCGACAAGAGCGTCTTTGCCTATCTGGATGGCCAGCTGCCTGCCGACGCTCTGTGAGTCTGATCAGCCTGGTGGGTGCTGCAAAGGATTTCGGCATCCGCTCCTTATTTGAAGGATTGGACCTGCATATCAATGGGGGAGAACGGCTCGGCTTGATCGGCCCCAATGGAGCTGGGAAATCAACTCTGCTCAGGGTGCTGGCAGGAGTTGAGCCCCTGGGCAGGGGAGAACGGCGCTGCTCACCACGTGTGCGAATCGAACTGGTGGGCCAGGACAGTGTGATCGAACCTGGTCGCACCGTGCTGGAAGAGGTTCTGGCCGGTTGTGGCGAAAAGCGCGAACTGCTGATCCGCTTCAAAGAACTCAGTGACGCTGTGGCCCTGCAACCGGATGACGACGCTCTGCTGGGGGAGCTCGGTCAACTCAGTCAACGCATGGACGATGCTGAGGCCTGGAGTCTGGAACAGCAATGCAAGGAGGTTCTGCAACGTCTCGGCATCCGAGATCTGCATCGTCCGGTCGAGGAACTCTCAGGTGGTTATCGCAAACGGGTTGGCCTGGCATCCGCCCTTGTGGCCAGACCGGATGTGCTGCTGCTGGACGAGCCAACGAACCATCTCGATGCCACAGCTGTGGAATGGCTGCAAAGTTGGCTTGAGCGCTATCCAGGGGCCCTGGTGCTTGTGACCCACGACCGCTATGTGCTTGACAGGGTCACACGCCGCATGATGGAGGTGGATCAGGGCTCAGCCCGCTGCCACCTCGGCAACTACACCTTTTTCCTGCAACAGAAAGCTGCTCAGGAAGCCTCACAGGCCTCTTCGGCCGCAAAGTTCAGAGGGGTGCTCAGGCGTGAGCTGGCCTGGCTGCGGCAGGGGCCGAAGGCTCGCAGCACCAAGCAGAAAGCGCGTTTGCAGCGCATTGAAGCCATGCGTGCCGAGTCGCCCAATCAGGCCAAGGGCAAGCTGGAAATGGCCAGCGTCAGCAGGCGGATCGGCAAGCTGGTGATCGAAGCGGAACATCTTCAGGTCACTGCCGATGGCACAGCCAACAGCGCACGCCTCCTGGACGACTTCACCTACAGCTTCAGCCCGGAGGATCGGGTCGGCATCATCGGAGCCAACGGCTGCGGCAAGTCCACCTTGCTGGATCTGATCGCAGGCCGCAGACAAGCGACAGGGGGGTGCCTGAGACTGGGCGAAACGGTGCACATTGGCTATCTCGACCAACACACCGAAGTGTTCAGCAGCGGCAAAGGTCTGAATCGGAAGGTGATCGAGTTTGTGGAGGAGGCCGCCTCCAGGATTGATCTGGGCGGCGAGCAGGTCACAGCCTCTCAGTTGCTTGAACGGTTTTTATTCCCTCCGGCTCAACAGCACAGCCCACTCAGCAAGCTCTCTGGGGGAGAGCGGCGCCGACTCACCCTCTGCCGGATCCTGATCCAGGCTCCAAATGTGCTGCTTCTCGATGAACCCACCAACGATCTCGACATCCAGACCCTCAGCGTTCTCGAGGATTTTCTCGAGGATTTCAGGGGCTGCGTGGTTGTGGTCTCTCACGACCGCTACTTCCTCGATCGCACGGTTGACCGTCTGTTCAGCTTCGAGAACGGCCGTCTTCAGCGCTTTGAAGGCAACTACAGCGCCTTCCTGGCTTTACAGCAACGTCAGGTTGAAAAAGCAGGGATCGTCGACTCAAAAATCAAACAGCCGACAACCCATCAGAGCGACCTTTCGACAAGGGCCAAGAAGGATGTGGCCCAAAAGGGAGTGGCTCAACAAACGAGCACGTCAAGCAAGCAACCAACAAAACGCCGACGCAGCTTCAAGGAGTCAAGGGAACTTGAGGGATTGGATAGGGAGCTTCCCCGGCTGGAAGCCAGGAAGTCTGAGCTTGAATCTGAGCTCAGTCAGGGAGATCAGAATCTCGCCGAATTGAGCCAGCAGCTTGCTGAAGTGATCGAGACTCTCCTGCAAGCAGAAGAGCGATGGCTGGAGCTCAGTGAGCTGGCCCCCTGAGCAGGCTGCGGCGACGGAGGTGGCTCAGATCCCCATCCTGGCAAGATCTGTTCATCGGATGGGTTGGTTGTGCAGGAACGCCCGTGCAAGGCCAAGCACAGCACAAGGCCGTTGACTTGTTGGCTGGTGCCTCTGGCGATGAACGCTGCCAGCAGGGTGTCGGGCGGACCGGACGTCCGGAGGCCTCGGCCAGCTTCATGACCGTGGGGCGGTCATCATCGACGCAACGCCATCTGCTCACCCATCCTCTTGAGATAAAGGTCATCAGACCAGTTCACCCCGTTGTGCTCAAAGGCCTGGCAAGGCTCAACGACTGAACTGAAGCGCTGACTGACCAGCCCTGAGGGGGCGCATTGTTTCCACTCCAGGACATCTTCAAAGCTGAGGCCGTGGCGCCATTGCATCTGTTCAGAGAGATCACAGAAGCACTCCGAACCGTTGCTCCAGAACATCCGCCCCTGCTCATCCATGAAATGGCGGGCCTGACTGTGTCTGATCCGCACCATGCCAACCGACGCCAAGTCCTGTTCAACTGCTAGCCGTCAGCAGGCCAAAATTGCAAAGGTGTTGTAACGGAAACAAAGTCTCCTTTATTGAACGATGGATTCTCCGATCACCAGCCGTAAGGTGTAGGAGTTGGCGAAGGCCGAGCAAGGCCCCAGATTCCATGAAATCCATTGACGCGCACATCCAGCAGGATCAATCCCAGATTGAAGCTGCCAAAGCCGAGGGGGACATGCCCAAGGTTCGTCACCTGACAGACGAGCTTCATTCTCTTGAGGAATACAAGGAACACCATCCTGGAGATGATCACGACCCCACCTCACTGGAGATGTTCTGCGACTCGAATCCAGAAGCTCCTGAATGCCGCGTCTACGACGACTGATTTCAATCCCTTCAAGCTCAGGGACGAAAAAATGGATCGTTCCTGGGCTGACGGCTTTGACTGGTAGCCGGAATCCTCACAAAGCATGTGAGTTCATGATTCAGTCAAGACTTCAAAGATCCAAAATCTTCTGGGAGCCCTTCCAGAAGGCAGCTTTAATAAAAGTATCTGATTCGCAATGGGTGTGAATCCTGGGATTCATGCAGAGAACTTGACAGAGAGCAGATTGATCTTCAAAGACTCTGTGAGCAAAATCACAGATGGCCTTGATTCAGGGCAAAGCTCAATTGAGCATTCAGCAAGAGGATGCATGCATTGAACAGGACGAAACATGGATCAGATGAAGCACTCCCGCGAGCTGTTTAAAGGTTTAACCACTGTTGTTGCTGCAACACTTATAGGTGCAACAACAGCGGTTGCAATGGATTCAGTCAATCGACAGGTTGGCACGGTGATGATGAACCTGACACAGGCGGACGGCAGCCCAAGATCACCAAGGGTCTGCTACCGCACCAGTCTCCTGAAGCGCCCCCTGTGCCATTGAATTAGACGAAGCCCCCTCCCAGAAA
>DASCPR010000024.1:0-9210 GCA_036012625.1 Prochlorococcaceae cyanobacterium Fu_MAG_50 | reverse complement strand
GGCCGCAACAGCGGCAACGCTATGAACAGCGATCCCCTCTCTTGCATGCCAACAGGATCAACTGTCCGGTGATCTTTTTCCAGGGTCTCCAGGACAGAGTTGTTCCACCGCAGCAGACCGAACGGATGGCCGCGGCCCTTAGCAAGAACAACATCCCGGTTGAGCTGCACACCTTTGAAAACGAGGGCCATGGCTTCCGCAACAGTGAGGTGCAGATCGAGGTGCTCGAGGCCACAGAGCGGTTCTTCCGCACCCATCTGAAGCTCTAGCTGTTGTCCCTCAGAAAGCTGATGGTGGAGACCAGCTCCTCGGCGAAACGATCGAGCTCAGCTGTTGTGTTGGTGAAGCTCAGGCTGGCCCGTGCTGTTCCGGATAATCCATAAAGACGATGCAGGGGTTGCGTGCAGTGGTGTCCGGTGCGGATACAGATCCCCGATGTATCGAGAAGGGCTCCGATGTCATTGGCATGCATGCCGTCAACCGTGAAGGAGGCAAGGGCAGCCCGTTCTGGCTGTTGCTGCGGATCGGGGCCAAGGATCCGGAGACCATCCACAGCCTGAAGACGTTCAAACAGCTGAACTGTGAGTTGCTGCTCCCAGGCCTTGATGTTGTTCATCCCGATCATTTGCAGATAGTCCAGCGCTGCTCCCATGCCGATGGCTTCGGCGATGGCAGGAGTTCCGGCTTCGAATTTGTAGGGAAGATCCGCCCAGATGCTGTGATCCAGGTAGACATCCTGGATCATTTCACCTCCACCAAGGAATGGCGGCATCGCCTCGAGCAAGGTCTCGCGGGCCCAGAGGAAGCCCATGCCAGTGGGACCGCACAATTTGTGGGATGAGCCCACGAGAAAATCACAGTCCAGTTCAGCAACATTCACGGGCCGATGGGGCAGGCTCTGACAGGCATCAATGAGCACCAGCGCCCCTGCCTGATGAGCCATGGCGATCACCTCGGCAACCGGATTCAGGCAGCCGAGGGTGTTGCTGACATGAGCCAGGCTGACAAGTTTTGTGCGCTCGGAAAGCTTGCTGCGGAAATCCTCGAGATCCATTTCCCCTGAATCGGTGAGGCCCCCATGGCGCAGCACACAGCCACGACGCTTTGCCAGCATCTGCCAGGGAACAAGATTGCTGTGGTGCTCCATCACCGTCAGCAGGATCTCGTCCCCCTCAGTGAGATTGGCCTCCCCCCAGCTGCGGGCAACAAGATTGATCGCCTCGCTGGCATTGCGGGTGTAGACGATCTCCCGTGGGCTCGCCGCTGCGATGAAGTCTGCGACTTTGCGGCGTGCTGCCTCGAACGCCTCTGTGGCCCGCGCACTCAATTGATGAGCGCCACGGTGCACATTGGCATTGTCGTGCTCGTAGTAATGGCGAATGGTATCAAGCACCTGGCGGGGCTTCTGGCTGGTGGCCGCGTGATCGAGATAGATCAGGGGCTGACCCTGGTCTGATAACTGCGTCAGCAGGGGAAAATCTGGCCTGGTGAGCGCAGCCAGATCAGCCGCTTGCCTCGGTTCATCCATGGGACCGATCTGATCGAACTGGGTTGAACTGGAGTGGCTCATGATCCGCTCGGGGGCAACTCCAGCACCCGTGCCAAGGGCATCCAGACCCTCGCCGCGGATGGCATCTCCCTGAGCACGTCATCACAGAATGCCCTGAGCAGAAGCTGGGCGGCCTGATCAGCCGCAATACCCCTGCTCTGCAGATAGAACAGCTGATCCTCCTGAAGACGACTCACAGTGGCTCCATGGGTGCACTTCACATCATCAGCAACGATTTCAAGCTCGGGTTTGGTATCAATGCGGGCCTTGTCGGAGATCAGCAGGCTGCGACTCAGTTGGCTTGCATTCGTCCGCTGCGCTTTACGAGGGACCTGAACAACGCCATTGAAAACACTGCGACCACTGCCATCAGCAACAGTTTTATGCAATTGCTCAAGGGTGCCGTCAGGGCCGTTGAATCGAACGGAGGAGTGGGTATCTGCAAGCTGATGGCCGCGAACGAACTGCAGCGCCCGGAAGCGCGTATGGGCAGCTCCCTGCTGCTGGCGCACCTGGGGCTCGCTGCGAATGACCCCCCAACCGGAGCTGGCGCTCACCACCGACACAGTGCTGGACGCCTCCTGTTCAATGGCCAGGTGTGTCAACAGAGCTGACTCACCTGCACCAAAGGCCAGCAACCCATAGTTGAGCTGGGCGTTCTTGCCGAGCTTCGCCTCCAAAACAGCGCTTGAGAGATTCGCTCCTGAACTGAGCTGTACGTGAAGCAGCTCAAGGGCAGCGTTCTCATCGACAAGCAAAAGCACCCTGATGGCCAGAACCCCTTGATCCGTGCCGGCATCACACACCAGCTCAACGGGAGTGGTGACTATTTCGCTGACGCGAAGTCCGATCACTCTCGTCGCAATCGCCTGATTGAGAGTCACTGGCCAGTGCTCGGAAAGCTCTGCGCTGCTGCGTGGGTGATTGAGGTGGCTCTGAAGCTCGCCATCACTGCATAAAGAGATCCCTTTGGGCAGATCTGTGCCCGCCAATGCATCCTGATCGTGTCCCAGGACCAGACGGATCACACCCGGTTGAACTGCGGGGGCTGCCGGTTGGCTTGCGGCCTGAATCTGTCGCGGTTTGAGGCTCGCAATCAGGGAAAGATCGCAGAAACGCCAGTCCTCAAGCTGTTGATGGGGGGCGGGGATCGAATCGAGCTGATCTCGTGCAAAGGACTGAACTTCAGCCATGGGCCCTGCAGGAGGATCCAGATCAGGCAGCAGACTGTTGCACCAGCGATCCAGAGTCGAGCTGCGCTGGCTGGGGGCTTTCACCATCAGCCCAGCACCTCAGCGGTGGATTCTTTGTCGACCCAGTCGTAGCCGCTTTTTTCAAGTTCAAGGGCAAGCTCCTTGCCTCCGGAGCGCAGGATTTGACCAGCAGCCATGACATGGACATAGTCAGGGATGATCAAATCAAGAAGCCGTTGATAATGGGTGATCAGCAACGTTGCATTCTCTGGACTCGCCAATTGATTCACGCCGGCTGAAATAATCCTCAGGGCATCAATATCAAGGCCTGAGTCTGTCTCATCAAGGATTGCCAGTCTTGGTTCAAGTAAGGCCATTTGGAGGATTTCATTTCTTTTTTTCTCTCCTCCACTGAATCCTTCATTCACCGAGCGATCAAGAAAAGCGGGATTCATCTGCACCAGGTCAAGCTTCTGCTTGACAAAATCCTCAAATTCGAAGGTGTCCAACTCTTCCTTGCCTTCAGCAAGCCGGCGAGCATTGGCAGAGACTCGCAGGAACTCAAGATTGCTTACTCCAGGTATTTCAATCGGATATTGAAAACTCAGGAAAACGCCACTCCTCGCCCTTTCCTCAGGTTCCAGACTGAGCAAATCCTTCCCTTTGTAGCTGACACTTCCGGCCGTGACGATGTATGCAGGATGACCCGCAAGTAGCTTCGATAAGGTGCTTTTGCCACTGCCATTGCGCCCCATCAATGCATGGATTTCTCCTTCGCGGATCGTGAGGTTGACACCATTGAGAATGGGTTGATCCCCTACATTGGCATGGAGATCATTGATCTCAATCAGAATTGGCGCATCAGACTGAATCACGTTAGAGCTCGATTGGAATTAGTGAAATTGGAATTAGTGAGCGGTTTAATTGGAAATCATAGTCAACCAACTGAGCCCTCAAGCTTGAGGGCAAGAAGCTTGTCAGCCTCTGCAGCAAATTCCATGGGAAGTTGATTGAACACATCACGGCAAAAACCACTCACCATCATTGAAACCGCCTCTTCAAAGCCGATGCCTCGACTCTGCAGGTAGAACAGTTGATCCTCCGAGATTCTGCAGGTACTTGCCTCATGCTCAATCGCTGAACAGGGCTGCTGGCTGCGGATATAAGGATAGGTATTGGCTGCGGCCTGGTCGCCGATCAGCATCGAATCGCATTGACTGTAGTTCTTGGCACCAACGGCTTTAGGCCCAACTTGTACGAGTCCGCGATAGCTGTTTGATGAGCGGCCCGCGCTGATCCCCTTGCTGATAATTGTTGAGCGGGTCCGAGGGCCTAGATGGATCATCTTTGTGCCCGTATCTGCCTGCTGAAGATTATTGGTTAGAGCCACTGAATAAAACTCGCCAATGGAATCTTCTCCCTGCAGGATGCAGCTGGGGTATTTCCAGGTGATGGCCGAGCCGGTCTCGACCTGGGACCAGCTGATCTTGCTGCGATTGCCTTGGCAGCGGCCTCTCTTGGTGACGAAATTGAAAATACCGCCAAGGCCTTCTTCATTGCCCGCATACCAATTCTGGACGGTTGAATATTTAATTGAGGCATCATCCAGTGCGACAAGCTCTACCACGGCTGCGTGTAGAGTATTGGTATCAAACATTGGAGCTGTGCAGCCTTCGAGATAGCTCACTGAAGCCCCTTCTTCAGCAACAATCAGAGTTCGCTCGAATTGGCCTGTGTCGCCAGAATTGATTCTGAAATAAGAGGATAGGTCCATGGGGCACTCTACCCCTTTTGGCACATAGACAAAGGAGCCATCGCTGAACACCGCCGAATTCAAGGCTGCAAAGTAATTGTCATTGATCGGCACGATCTTGCCAAGATAGCGCTCTATTACATCCGGGCGCTCCTTTACAGCCTCTGCGATGGAGCAGAATATAACGCCATGTTCTGCAAGCTTCTCTCGATAGGTGGTTGCAATTGAGACGCTGTCAAATACTGCATCTACAGCAACATTGCTTAAGCGCTTTTGCTCGCTAAGAGGAATCCCCAGTTTGTCAAATGTCTCCAGTAGTTTCGGGTCAACTTCGTCAAGGCTCTGCTTCTTTTGCTGTTGAACAGGAGCTGCAAAATATATGATGTCTTGATAATCAATTTTTGGATAGCCGATCTTTGCCCAGTTTGGTTCTTTCATCTTCCGCCACTGCCTGTAGGCCCTGAGTCTGAAGTCAAGTAGGAACTGTGGCTCTTCTTTCTTCGCTGAGATAAGGCGCACCACATCTTCATCAATTCCCTTGGCTATCTTCTCTGTTTCAATATTGGTGACAAAGCCGTATTTATACGGCTGGCTGACAAGATCTTTCGTGGAACTGCTTGTCATTGATTCAGCTCGACGTCGCGGCTAGGAGTCCCATGCCCGTCGCCAGGGGCTCGGGGCTCTGGGGCTGGTTTGCTGAGTGGAGGGGCCAGGTTGAACCGGGTCTGTTCCCTGGAGAGTTGGCATCATCCACTGACCTGTTTTCTGCTGACCTGGTTCCAACTGATCTAGTGGTCGCTGGTTTGGGGGGCGATGATCTGGTTGGCAGGCCAGGGAGCCTGATGATCAGCCCAGGGCTCGCGAGGGCAGGTACCCGGAAACCGACTGAGGCGAAGATCATGGAGCGGGAGGAGCGATGGGGGAGCAACAGGCCTGGTTTCCGAGTGGACGGAGAGGCAGCTCCGGGGGATACGAAACGCTTCTGTTTCCTATCGTTAGAATAGGGCACGTCCACCCTTGGCGTAAGGCATTTCATTGTGGATGTCTGACGGCACTGAAAAACCGGAGAGATGGGGATCCGGCTGCCTGCGATCAAATTCACAGCTCCTATGCACCCAATCCCAGCGTTGGCCCAGATCGCACAACGATCTGAATCAGCGGTTTCCATTCACGCCATCCACCGACGCTGCATGGCATGGTTATTGAGTGACCTGCACTAAATGACGACACAGGCACAGGCCCCAACCCGTTACGCCGCTTTGTCCCTGCTGATCAGGCAGGGGGAGTGCAGTGCAGGCAGCCTTGCGGAGACTCTGGGTATCTCTGTTCAGGCCATGCGGCGACACCTGCGAAGTCTCGAAGAGGAGGGTCTTGTTGAAGCGAGTCCGTCCTGTGGAGGCCCTGGACGCCCATCCAACTGTTGGCGTCTGACCAGGCAGGGGCAGAAGCAGTTCCATGATGGAAGTGAGAACTTGGCTCTGGGCCTGCTGGAGTCGATGACGACGACCCTGCCACCCGAGATCTTCACGGCCCTGCTCCGGCAGCAGGCCATGGAGAAGGCAACCAATTACAGAGTTCAGATCGGTGAAGGCTCCATCCATGAACGTCTTGAAAAGCTTGTGCAGCTGCGGCGTCGGGAGGGTTATGTCTGTGAATCCTTTGAGGCTGAAGATGGCATTAGTTCCTGTCTCAGCGAATTCCATTGCTCTGTTCAGCGCATTGCAGAGGAATTCCCCTCCATCTGTGATCAGGAGCTGCTGCTGATTCGCCAGACCTTCCCTGACTGTCAGGTGGAGCGAGTGCACTGGCGTTTGGAAGGTGGCCATTCCTGTGGCTTCCAGATCACTCCCATCCAAGGGCATGGCTGAGTCGAGCAGTCCCCTCAGCCTTGATGAGATGGCCAGGATTGAGGCCACCAAGCTGCCGATTCTGGAGCGGCACCATCTCAGGCTTCTTTCCCACTGCCTGGCTTCTTTCAAACTGATGAGAGCTGATGCCGGAGCCGGTGCTCTGCCATCGCCATCCTCACGTCGAGAATGGTTGCTGCAACAGCAATCTGTGGCAAGTGATCCCGGCTTTCTGGACGTTTTGATCGAACAGTTCGAGGCGGCTGCTCAGCAACTGGAACATCTGGCAGCAGGGCTCGCCATCCATCCTCTGGAACTGACTCTGGACGATCTGATCCAAGCCTGCAGTGAAAAGAGGCAGAAACAAGCTTGAAGCAGATCGTCTGCCTTGAGACAACAGAAAACCTGGCCGCGCCAGCCCTTGATCCTTCTTCTGCAATCATCCATTCAGTGTTCAGTGCTTCTTCAGTGCTTCGATGACGCTTGTTCTGCCAGATGCCCTGAGTTTCTTCCGCCAGAGTTGTGGTCGCTGGCGATCCCAGCGCAGCAACCATCATCTGCTGCATCGTCGGGCTGAGGCAGGTGCCTCACTGATCATTGTTGAAGAGCTTGCTCAAGGGGATGAACGCCTGCAGCAGATTGCCGCGCTGAATCATCAGGATCCCCTGCGGATTATTGGCGGATGCTGGGTTCGCTGGAGTGGTTCGATGGCCTGGGATAAAGCCGGGGAAGCCCATGAGGATGAAACTGGATTCGGTCTGATCCCCACGGACGAACGAGGCAGGGCGGGATTGCTGCTCCGGGATCGAGGCTATGCCGAGAAGGCACCTGTGGCTGGGCAATTCCAGATGGATGACCAGGACGGCCTGATCCTGACAACGGACTACGAAATCATGAGCACATTGGAGCGCTTCTGGTTCGTTGGCCCTGATGTGCGCTTGAGAACGAGCACCGTGGAGGGTTTCTCCCAAAGTGCTTCCTTCTGTATGGAGACCAGGGTTGAAGCAGAGAATTCCGATGCCGAGGAGCTGATCGGGCCGGACTCCAGTCAGAACCTTGCATCAGCAGCAGACCAAGCCAAGATTTCCCTTTTCGGCTGGTAATAAATACTGTGCCCAACTATTACGGACTGTGAGTGCTGCCAGGCCCGAGCCCGGCCTCTCGCAGCAGCACTTATACGATCATCCATGTCTGATGCTGAAGCCTGAGTGTCTATTCCTCTTCTGAATTATGCGCTCACAACGCAGACCTCGCTTAGGCCAGGCGTTGCGTCCCTGCGAGTTGGCTCGGAGGAGGAGCCCAGAGCCATGCGCATGGACTGGGCCATGGACATGGAAAACCACAAGCATGTGGTTGAAGCTCTCTACCGGCAGATCTTCTTCCATGCCTTCAAGTCAGATCGGGATCCCAACCTCGAATCCCAGCTTCTCGATGGACAGATCACCGTTCGTGATTTCGTTCGCTCCCTGTGCCTGTCAGACACCTTTAAACGAACCTTCTATGGCTACAACAGCAATTACAAGGTGATCCGCCACCTGGTGCAGAGATTGCTGGGCCGCAACACCCATGGCAAATCAGAGGAGCTTGCTCTGGCCGTGGTGATGGGATCAAAGGGCCTTGATTGCATGGTGGATCAGATCCTCGATAGCGAGGAGTACCTCGATAACTTCGGCTACGACACGGTTCCACACCAGCGAAATCGAGTCCTGCCCGGTAGGGATCTGGGTGAGACCCCTTTCAACGTCACAACCCCTCGCTACGACGAGTACTACCGGGGAATCCTCGGTTTCCCGATGGTTGTGTTCTCTGCCGCTCCGGCAAAGGCAATTCCAGAGCGTGCCCGGATCACACGAGGCGGTTTCCCTTCCGACTATGTTCCCTGGGTGCGCACCATGCAGGTTGGCAGGGGCTTTGCACCTGCAGGCAACGCCAATATGGATTATCTCTCCAAGGTTCCCTACCGCAGCATTGGCCGCTGATCCCAAAGCAATTATTCGACCAGGGAACAGCTAAAAAAGTGTCTTACACAAGCGGGCTTTGCCCGCTTTTTTTTATGCCAAACCCCTTTCCATGACTGACTTCCATCTGAGATCGCGGAGTCAGTAGATGCTGACTCCAGTGCGATACGGCGCTCGAAAAGGGACATTTGCGAACACAATGATCCCAAACGAAACATGGAGACCCCGACGTGGCTCAAACCCTCTCTTCACTGGCACGTCTCACCCTGCGTCAACTGCGTCGACTCGCCAGTGATGTGGGCGTGACCCTTTACAGCCGTAAGAGCAAGGAAGACCTCGTTAACGCCATCGCCAAACGTCAGGATCAAAGTGGTATGGATCAAAGTGATATGGGCCAAAATGGCAAGGACCAAAGGGGCGGTGACCTCCGGGCTATGGATGCTGAAATGAGCGCCACACCACAATCCGATCTTGAAACCAGGGTTGTTTTTCTACCAAGAGATCCGCAATGGGCCTATGTGTTCTGGGAGATATCAGATGCAGACCGGCAACGTGCTCTAGATCAGGGCGCCACCCGGCTGTGCCTGCGTCTTGCTGATGTGACCGGCATTGACGATGGAACCACCCACCCACATACCCTTCAGGAAGTACCAGTAGATAGTCACAGCACGGAGTGGTATCTCCCCGTGCCCCTTTGTGATCGTGATTACAGGGTTGAGCTTGGTTATCGCATCGGCAGGAATTGGATGTCTCTTGCCCACTCTTCAGTGGCGCGTGTGCCTGCGCTGCATCCGAGTGAGCAGATCCTCGATCAGTTTGTGCCCTTTACTCTTGAAGCCACACCTAGCGCTGATATCCCCACTGTTTCATTGCTCCCTGCAAATCCAGAACAATCCACCGACAGCACTCT
>DASCPR010000023.1:0-3917 GCA_036012625.1 Prochlorococcaceae cyanobacterium Fu_MAG_50 | reverse complement strand
AGCAGATTGAGGCGATTGCGGCGCAAATCCTTGTCGTCCACCATCACCATCACACTGCTGGCTCCGTCAAAGAAGGATTCCAGGGCTGGAGTGGCTCCGGCAAGCCCCTCAGAGAGAGCGTCGTAATCCCCGGCCAATGCCAGTGGAGCCAGAGCCTCGATCTGCTCAAGCAGCTCAGCCTCACTCGGAGACTCGAACAACTCGGCTGCGATGACCTTGGCTGGATCGAGCTGATCCAAAGCAAGATCACCCTTCTCCGCCAGCCTGGCTGCCCGTTGAACAACGGCCTGCACAGGAGCAAGCCGTTGCTGCTCTCGTAGACGCGTCAACACCAGCAGACGGTGCTGCAGATCACAGGGATCAGCGAGCAGGCGTTCTGTACTGACGCCAGGGCCAGCCACCGCCTGAACCAGATCAGGGGCGAAAGCTTCCTCTTCCGACTGGGAGACGATACGTTGCCGCAGCAGCAGCGCCAGATCGTTGATCAGCAGATCAGTGTCGACGCAAAAAGAGGGGAACAACTCTGCCCAGTGGGCTGAGGCCGCAACCAGCAGCTCCTCAAGATTCAACTGCCAGCCTTGCTTCCACAGAATCTGCAGCAAGCCATTGCCAGCCCGACGCAGGGCATAGGGATCCGAGGAACCTGAAGGCCGCTCCCCCTTGGCGAAGATACTCAGCAGCAGCTCCAGACGTTCAGCCAAGGCCAGCACTGCGCCTGAATCACTGCCTGGCAAAGCGTCCCCGGCGCCGCGGGGCAGATAGTGCTCAACCACCGCAAGGGCCACCCCCCTTGACTCCCCTTCTTCAAGTAGATATTTGCCACCGATGACCCCCTGAAGCTCAGGGAATTCGCCAACCATCTGACTGACAAGATCATGCTTGCAGAGGTGCGCCGCCCGACGAACTTCAGCAGCGGTGCCATCGGCAAGCTTCAGCCGCTGGATCAACTGATCAACAAACCAGCTGATCCGATCACAACGATCCCGAAGACTGCCGAGCCCCTCAGCAAAAGTGACCTTATCGAGGGCTTCACGGCGTTGATCACTGAGCTGACGACGGTCAACATCGTGAAAGAACTCCGCATCGGCAAGCCTTGCACTCAGGACTCGCTCGTTACCCCGCCTGATCTGAGCTGATGCCGCTTCGAGGCCATTGGCAACGAGCAGAAACTGTGCTCGCAGCACTGACTTGGCATTCAATCGCAGAGGGTCCCCTTCAACGCCAGGCACCTCCAGGGGCACATAGCGCTGATGCGACTGCATCACCGTACTGATCACCTCCGGCGGCAACGCGAGATAACGCTCAGCAATCTGCCCCTGCAGAACCCGGGGATCCTCAACCAGATCCACCAACTCCTCGAACAGACTTTCAGGACAGTTGGCAACGCCTTCACAGGATCTGGCACCCGCCTCAATCCCCTCGCGGATCACAGCGGCGCGTCGTTCTCTATCCACCTCAACACCTGCGGCCGCAAGGCAGGTGCTGTATTGATCCGCAGAGGGGATTGAAAGGCTGGTGCAATGCAGTCGATGCCCCCTGCTGAGCCGATCACTGCTTACCGGTGGATCGGAGCCAACCAGGCAGACCGGGATCAGCTCCTCACCCAGGAGGGCCACCAACCAGCGCACCGGTCGACTGAAACGCTGCTCACCGGTACCCCAGCGCATGAAACGTCGGCCCTGAAGAGCATGGATCCAGGTGGGGATCAGATCTGCGAGCAGAGTTGTGGTGGCCTGCCCCTCAACCAGAACAGAGGCAAAGACGCAGGGCCCTTTCGGAGTCTCACGAACATCAAGTGACTGAGGATCCACCCCGCAGCGTCTGGCAAAACCAATCGCAGCAGGACCAGGAACACCATCGACGAACGCCTGAGCCACTGGGGGGCCTTTTCGTTCTTCGTTGAGGTCCTGCTGCCGCTCGAGAAGATCAGCGATGACAACAACCAGGCGGCGCGGCGTGCTGGTGACGGTGATTGCACCGTGGGGAAGCCGCTGCTCAGCGAGATCTCTGCAGACGCGATCCTGCAACTGGGGCAAAGCAAGGCGAGCGAAGTCCGCAGGCAACTCCTCAGTGCCGATCTCGAGCAGAAACGTTGCCGACACGTCGGGGGCTCATCAAGCAGTGACTTTATGGGAGCCTGGGCCTGCCAACCAGGTAGCCGGCCCCAGCCTTTGATTGCCGAGCAACACGAAGCTGAGCCGTTGGTGCAAATGCAACTTCAAGCTTTCAGCGCCAGGACCTTGCCACGCTCAAATCCACAGATAAATTTCTTAAAAAACGCTAAAAACACAAAATACTGCACCTGGCCTAATCAATGAACTCAAAATGAACTCAAAGTGCTCAGTTCCCTTCCTGCTCAAGTCATCGGCAAAAAACAATCTGATTTCGATTGCAAAGATAATTTAAGCGGCTGGCTTATTTGTTCATCTGCAAAGCCCATGGCTATAAGTGAGTCACGGACCTTAGGCCCGTTCAACAAGCAATGGCTCTTCGAACATCCCCCATGAATGAACGCCAGGAAGAAACCATCAATGTCAACACTTCAGCTGACGATGGCTTTGGCAGCCTGCGCTGGGCACTGCAGCAGGCTGAAGCTGGCGGCTGCAACAGGATCAACATCAACCCTTTGACCGATGACATCCGCATCAGATCAGCGCTTCCTGAAATCCACAAAAATCTAGAAATAAACGGTGGTGATGTGACGATCAGTGGCGAGTCTAGAAACAGAATCATTGTCATTCGTTCCGGCTGTGTACAAATCAATCATCTAACACTGGCCAATGGAATCGCCCGTGGAGAGGATGGAGCCCATGGCAGTGGAGGCGCAGCTGGTTTAGGTGGGGCTTTGTTGATTGAGTCCGGAACTGTTTACCTTAAAGCTGTCAGCTTCAATAACAATCAAGCCATTGGCGGACGAGGCGGCCACTTCAAATCAGGACTTCTCAAACACTCTGGCTGGTGGAAACGGGCCTTGGGAATCCAGAAGATTTTCACGCAGCGAAGGAAACTTTCTACCAGCCGAGGAGCTGTGGCAGGCATTGATGGCCAGGCAGGCATTGAGACAAATTCTGGCTTCGCGATTGAACCTCCCCCTGGCCAACAGAGCATTAAACGACAACAGGAATCCATGAAGGCTGACCGTGGCTCTGTCAATGGTGTCTCTGGAATGACTAGCCAGGGCATTGGAGCGATTGTTTTCGGCGGTGGTGGTGGATTCGGTGGATTTGGCAACGCTGGCAATGGCGGCAATGGTGGCGATGGTGGAAGTCAGGGAGGCAATGGCGGCAATGGCGGCAATGGTGGCAATGGTGGTTTCGGCATCTTCGACAGTTGGAGCTCAAAGCGGCCTGAAGGTGGGATCGGAACCATTGCCTTTGGCGGTGGTGGAGGCTTCGGTGGTTTTGGCAACGGTGCAAACGGAGGCAACACGGCCAGTGCCAGTCAGCTTTCAAAGGAGAAAGGAATTGCTGTAGTGGGGCATGGGGGAAACGGGGGAAATGGAGGATGCGGAGGGTTCGGTGGTGGTGGCGGTGCCGGTGGACATGCAGGTGCCGCAGGTGAACTTGGACTGCCCGGACTGGGTGGATTCGCAGCCGGAGATGGAGAAGATGGCTGGGGAGGCAGTGGCGCCGGACTTGGTGGCGCTGTCTTCCTGCGACATGGGACACTTTCTCTGGAAAAAGTCTCTTTTCGAATGAATATGGCCATAGGTGGAGAAGGCTCAAATCCAGGCCTTGGCAAAGGGGGAGCTATTTTTGTGATGCCTCAGTCCCTTGAGGAAGGAGAAAAAGAAGAAAAGCAAGGCAAGGGAGAGACTAAAGTTATTTTCATCGGAGAAATGCCAGAGTTTTCTGATAATCATGCCTCCAACGCCTTATCACACGAATTGGATAACAACAACTGGTTTGGTCCTTGCA
>DASCPR010000022.1:0-4453 GCA_036012625.1 Prochlorococcaceae cyanobacterium Fu_MAG_50 | reverse complement strand
CTGCTACTGCTTCCGCTTCAGCAGGCCTCGGCCATTGAGCTGCGCACCCGGCAGATCCCCAATCAGGAACAACAGGAACTGCCGGTTGCTCTCGATTCCTACTTGTTTGAAGACCTGCCCTTTGCGCAGCGCCGCCAAGCACTCAGAGAAGAGATCGAGGGCAGCCAGTACTCTTCAGGCAATTCTCAATAATCATGCCTGGCAGATCCGCTGCCTTCTTCAAAATCACGGCAGCTTCTTTCCCGACCTGTTTCAGCGTCCACAGCCACGTCATCTCGGCTGAATGGGCAGCTGATGGTTCATCGCCTGGCATTGCTTGTTTGCCCCGCTGAGGGGCCATCAGCTGCAGCCTCTGGCTGCAGCAACGATCATTTGACACCTGAAGCGGCTTTGATCTGTTGTTATGAATGGGTTTAACCCTCAACCATGGCCAATGCTGCTGGCGCCTTTTTTCGGAATCGCTCTTGATCTAGATCCCTTGAGCATTGGAGTGTTTGCATTTTTTGCTGTGGCTTTCATCTTGATGTTTGTGATCAGCTCAGCCAATGGGGACGCGAAGGGGATGTTTGATTGGATGCGGGAGACACAAGGTCAACGCGTTGACACAACAGCTCAACAAGCTGCGCAGTCAGTTGAGCCGGCTGATCAGACCGACTGAGCCAGTGTTCACCCCGCCCTGAAGCTTTTTTTTGGCGCCACCTGGCCTGGAGAGACCCGCACCTTCAGCCAAGTCTTGAGATGTGTTTGTCTAAGGACTGACTGAGCTCACTAGCTATGGCTTCATGGTTTGCATCGCTACAGGGGCGAAGCCTGCTTCGTTCAGCCCCTGCCATTGAAGCCCCCTTCGATGCTGTTTAAAGGCCTTGTTCTATTCCATGTCCTTGCGGCCACGGTCTGGACTGGGGGCCAGTTGCTGCTCAATTTTCGCGTGCTGCCAAAAGCGCTGAGAGAGGGGAGCGTCAACCAGATTCGCTCCTTTGAAGAGCTCTTTGAGCCGCTGAGGGTCTCTTCTTTGGCAATTCAAGTGGTGTCAGGTCTTTGGCTGCTATGGATCTATCTACCCGATGGACGCGGACTGTTCAGCTTCCAGACCCAGACGTCTGTTCTGTTGACAGCCAAGCTGTTGCTACTGGTAGCCATCGTTGCCCTGGGATTGCATGCTCAGCTACGGCTGATCCCCAACCTCACGGATGAGACCCTGCCGGAGCTGGCCTGGCACATCTGCGCCGTCAGCATCGTCTCGATCGCTTTTGTTGTTGTGGGAGCGGGGATCAGGCTTGGCGGCTTCTGAATCTCCTCGCCTTGAGCTGAGTTGATCAGCAAGCAGCTGCAGATCAATACTGGAACATTGATGGTCTTCTAATTGGCTGGTCAGGTCCTTTTTGAGAGTGTTCTTACTGGATGAGTTGGTATTCCATTTCCATGAAACCTGAGAAGCAATATTTAAGTACGTTTATGAATTGGTTGCAGCTTTTTATTTCATCTTCATCTCTGGCTTTGCCCTCTGCGAATTCAAGTTTTTGCCTGTATCTGTCAATGAAGTCTGCAATAAAGCAAATATGGAGCTTCACGATTTGAGTCATGACTCTTAGCTTGTACTGCCCCGTGAGCCGGGGAGCAATATCTTGCAGCTCAAGCTCTTTAATTATTTCCTTCATTAGAGATACAACGTATTCACTTGCTTCTTTTGTGACCTCAATTTCCATGCCTAACTGTTCTGCGGCAAATTTGGCATTGTAAGCCGTTTCCTCAAAAAGCCCTTCTGCTGCTGCAAGGTCGTTGTATTCGAGATCGCTTGCGGCGTCATCTTGCATAGCGATTGCGACGTTCTGGAGGGCCCTCGCCCAAAACATTGCAAGTGTTGTGCAGTATTCGACCTTCGATTCAAACCCCTGTTTATCCAGGAGATTGCATTTAATATTGTAGAAATGTTGTTGCCCTTGCCTGCGGACAAACTCTTCAACAATGGTTGAAGTAGTCATTGGTTTTGGGTGGTAGTGAGGGTTGCCCCGCTTGGTTTCACCACCCTCCCATTGTTGCCCTTTAATTACACCCTACAAATGAAGGCACTTCGGTCCTTCATCTGTAGGACCTCCTGAGATGTCAGCGGCTTCAGGCGCTGGGCCAGCTTCGTTGGCAAGAGCTTCTTGGCTGCTCAGTGATGATCACTCTCAAAGGCGCTGACTGTTGATAAGCAATGGTCGGTTGTCAGTATTCGGCAAGCTCATGGGCCTCAGCTGTGGAACGGGGTAACCGCAGCTCTAAAGCTCTTATCTGCCGCTCGAGGTTCGACATCAGCGCATCAGTGGCTTCAAGCTCCCGTCTGAGGCGACCCTGCCCATGGCGCAGTGTCCCCAGCTTCTTCTTCATATGCAGAAGGCGACTCTCTCGGTAGTCAGCAATGAATGCGTTGACCATGGCTCCGATGCGGATTGTAATAATAGTAGCATTATAACGTTGTGGGCGTGGGAGCAAGCGCTGGGGCCCCTTCTCTGGGCGTGATTTCTTCTGTTTCCGTTCTGCAAAGAGGGGACGGCAGAGCTTGATCCAGCCCGGTTTGGTTCAGTCCTGCATCCGTCCTTCCACTCTCGAGGGGGCTGGCAACTGTTTTCTTACGCAGATAAAGGTATAAATACTCGGTGATTGTCTCCCCTGTGCGGCGCTACCAAGAGCGCGTTGTCAGGTGAGCACCTGGATGAAAACCATTGACCAGCACATCAAGCATGACCAGTCAGAATTCCTAAGTGCTCTTTCAGACCATGATCAAGGCAAGGTTCGTCATTTAACTGAAGAGCTGCAGTGGCTTGTTGATCACAAGCGGTCAAATCCAAATGATCAGCACGATCCCACCTCATTGGAATTGTTCTGTGAGAATCATCCCGATGATCTTCAGTGCCTTGTCTACGACGTTTGACGGGTGTTGATTTGGCTGCTGGCGCTCACCATGGTCATGGCCTGGACGCGGCACGGCATGACAGTGCCGGCAGTCAGAGAGCTTGATCACCCCTAGGGATTGTGCTTGTGGTTCCGGCAGCCCAGAACCATGGTTTGCCTTTGCAGGCGTCAACTGCAGGCCTGCTTAGGGGGGTCACCAGCGTCCCCGCCTGATCAGCCCCAAGTGGGTCTTGATTTTTTCGCCAAGATCAAATCCAGCCAGCACCACTAGTGAGATCAGCAGAACCCCTAGGCAGATGATGGGCCAGGACAAGACTGTTCTCAAATCTGAGCACCAGCCTACTGATGCACTTGATGTCATTGACGCATCTTTAGCTTGGCAGCTGTTGTGTCCTCCGCTCAGGCCGTAAACAGTTGAACCTTTGTTTGGGCCGTAAGTGATTGGCGATTGGCGATTGGCCATTGCAAGCTTTACTTCAATGCTCGTCGCCTAAAGCACCTCTTTTGCATCGAAATCTAGCGCTGCCTGGCTGTGACGAAGGATAAAGCAATCGGCCAGTTGAGCTTCACGGGCGTTGTTGAAATCAGGACCACCCAGTTCCCGAAAGACAATCACGGGAATCGTAAGGCAGGCTAATAATGCCAATTTCATGTCATATACAGCCTCTTTAAGCGGGTAGTTTGAAACACCAAAACGTTCTAGATCTGAATGCCAGTGCTCCAGAATCTCCTGATAGTGGCCGGCCCGTTCAGCTGGCGGATCAGATCCCCCCATCAGGGTGGCTACATCGATCGCCCCTAGACTTCTTGTGGATGTTTGCCAGTCAAGGATTAAGACTTCATTCTCAGTTCCAGCCTCACCTAGCAGAAGATTGTCGGCCCTTAAGTCTCCATGCACCAGCGTGAACGGTCGTTGAGAAATTCGAGTGAAAATACTTTCCTCTATGTGTAAGATCTCTTCAATGAGTTGTGCGGCCTCTGATCCTATCCTTAACTGATAGTGCTCCTTGAATGACGGCCAGTACTCAATAACATCTTCCCGAAACCAGAAATCATTGCCTGGTAGCCAGTCCACTTTGTTCAGAGATGGCGATTGCCAATAGCTGGCATGAACGGCGGCCATGTGCGAAAGGGTTCTCCGCACTTGATCATTGCTTAGCCCGTGGACTTGATCTCCCTGATTCAGGCCTGAGAGATCTTCCATCAACAGCCATCCTTTACCCCCTTCCGAGTGCCCGGCATAGAAGGCTGGCAGGCGTGTGGGCACTGTGCCTGCGAAATCTCGGTAAAAACCACATTCACGATCAAAGGCACCCAATCGTTTAGCCATCTCCATGAAATTTGGAGTGGTAGTGTGCATTTTTAGAATCAGATGTTTCGGAGATCCTTCGCAATCTCCTGAATAGATCGGCGTCAGGCGTGCCATCCGGGAGAGATAGCCCTTCGATTCAGCTAAGGACGCGGTCTTAACATCAATCACCTCACCGCTGTCAAGCAGCCCTGCGGACTTCAGTTGCTCCGTTAGCCAGAGCGGGTCCACTACTTTTGGATCTTCAGG
>DASCPR010000021.1:0-3191 GCA_036012625.1 Prochlorococcaceae cyanobacterium Fu_MAG_50 | reverse complement strand
AGAGGCGGTGTGCCATCGGGCAACAGCAGCTCCCAGGCGCGGATCAGACCGGGCTGATCAGCACCCACGGCGGCAAGGGGATCAGCCAGCAGCGGCCAGCCACTGAGCAGTTGCCACTGTCGCAATGCCCGCTGAAAGGCCGGCAGCAGCTGCGCAGATCCACGCCACGGCCCTGCAATCACCACACCGGGAGCCTCTGGATCAAGGCTTGCGCTGGAGGGGAGCGCTGCCTGCTGGGGGCTGGTTGCCATTCGCCGACAGGCTTCCCCGGCAGCGGCAGAGGAAGGGGACGACTCCCCAGCAATGCGCCTTGACCAGTCGGCCCAGATCAGCGCCTGCTGCTCAGCTGAAGCATGCAGGGGTTCCTCAAAGGGAAGATTGAGATGCACGGGCCCGGCAGGGTGGTGGGCGTGCTGCCAGGCCTGCGCTGCCAACTGATCCAGGGCCACAGGGGGATGCAGATGCAGCCCATCAGCGGGGCCCTGTGCGATCAGGCGGCAGACGGGACGCAGGAACTCCTCCTGATTCACCGTCTGGTTGGCACCTCGGTTCTTGAGACGAGCAGGGCGATCAGCCGTGAGCAACAGCAGGGGCAGACAGGAACGATCGGCTTCAACAGCCGCCGGCAGAAGATTGGCCACCGCTGTTCCGGAGGTGGTTATCACCGCTGCAGCCGTGCCAGTGGAGAGGCTGAGGCCAAGGGCCAGAAACGCCGCTGAACGTTCATCAATCGCCGTGATCAAGGTGAGTTGCCCGCAACGGGCAAGCCCCCCCGCCGCGATCGCCAGTGGCCCTGACCTGCTGCCAGGGCACACCACCACATGGCGCAGACCCTGTCTTTGCAAGGCCCCCAGCAGTTCGAGACTGACCAGCAGATTGGTGCGGGCGTTAGACAGAAGGCAATCAACGGCTGATGCGATCCTCGGCCAACACCCAGCAGGTGCATGGCGGACTCCACAAACCCAGAGCCTTCTCTCCCTTCCCCTTCTGCCACGCCATCCCCGCAAAAGCCAAGCCATAGCGGTGGCTGGTGGACCTTGCTGATCTGGCTCAGCCTGGCGCTGCTGCTGCGCTGGCAGGTGCTCGAGCCCCGCTGGATCCCCTCAGGCTCGATGCTGCCGACACTGCAACTTCAGGACAGGATCCTGGTGGAGAAGGTGCAGCCACGCCTCGACAGGCTGCGGCAGGCGCCTCTCCCCCTCAACAGCGTCGTGGTGTTCCGTCCACCTGAGCGCCTGGTGGCATCCGGGTATGAGCCAAACACAGCCCTGATCAAGCGAGTGGTGGGCCTGCCGGGAGACCGGATCGAAGTTCATGACGGGCAGCTGATCCGCAACGGCAGCGCCGTTGCGGAAGCCTGGCTGGATGAAACGATCAACTATGAAATGGATGCGTTCACCATTGCCGATCACCAGCTCTGGGTTCTCGGTGATAACCGAAATGCAAGTCTCGATTCCCATCTGTGGGGACCATTACCGCAAAAAAATGTGATCGGCACAGCAATCTGGAGGTATTGGCCCCTGCAGCGGTTCGGGTCTATTCGGTATTCCTCACGTTCAAACACTGACCTGCAGGAACAAGCTGCGATAAAGTCGATGAGGTGATGGAAATCAGACTGGATGTTTAACCCGGAGTTCCTGACCACTGACAACAGCGATGGGCAGACGGGCAACGGCCTGATCCAATACCTCCAAGATCAATCACCTGATGTGCTTCAGAGGGTCGCAAAGTCGGCCAGTGGCGACATTCAGGACATCATTCGCCACAACGTTCAGGGCCTGCTCGGCATGCTGCCGGGTGAGCAGTTTGAAGTGAAGGTCACCGCTAACCGCGACAACCTCGCAAGCCTGTTGGCATCAGCAATGATGACCGGCTACTTCCTGCGGCAGATGGAGCAGCGCAAGGAGCTTGAGGAATCCCTGTTCGCGGACGAATCAATGGCCGTTGATCCCGACGAACTCAATCTCTGAACGATTCCAGCGGGTCATCCGGAACCACACCGAATTTCAGCAGCGCTGAATCAAAGCTGCCAAGAAAACTCCAATCGCCATAACTGGGGGCCCAGCCCCTTGAGGTGATGTTTAAGCGCAGAGCCTTCACCTCTGAAGCGCCGAAAGGGAGTGGGGCGCTGTAGTGGGCTGGAACCAACCAGCGCAGGGCCTGCTGCTCCAGCAGGCCATCCAGCCAGCTGAGCATCAGAGCCTTGGCCCTGGGCATCACCAACCGCTCAACAACCGGTGCGATCTGCAGCCGTGGTGCATCCTCACCGATCAAGGTCTGGGCAGCCAGCTGCCAATCCTGTTTCCAGGAGAATGGGTAGAGGCCGAAATGGCTGCTGATGCTGCGCAAGCCAGGCTTAAAGGAATAGCGCAGCACAGTGAGCAGGGATGGGATCTCAACCTGGTCGGGTTTCAGGAACGAAGCGAACAGCACCAACCGCGCCCAGCCCCGTCGACGGGCTTCAGGGGAATCCTGGAGCGGTTGATCTCCCCGCTCCCTGGCATGGAACAACAACGGGGTGGGATCTAGATCAAACAGCAGCGGCGGTGTTGCTTCAATCCCCACCAGGGCATCGGTCACCAGCAAGGCTCCCGTAGGGGCATGAAGGCAAGCCACCTCCTGGAAAGGCCCAAGGCCGAGATCAATGGGGCCGAGGCTCAACCAGCTACAACACTCCTGGTGGGGCAGGCCATCCTCAAACAACAGGCGGGTGCGAGCGGATGGGATACCCAGCCAGGAGGAGGGGATCTGCAGAGGGTAGGTCCACTGGCCTGGACATAACCAGAGATCGGCATCAGGAAAGGCCCTGGCCAGGGCAGGCAGGGGCAGCTTGTGCTCCAGCCCCGAGGCCGTGGGCAAAACGATTGAAACCACCGGGCCATGCCGTTGCTCCAGCTCCTGGATGCCACGACGCAGTTCCGCTGTTGGTGGCAGCGGATTGACCAGCATCAGTCCGCCGTTCACCTTCACAACGGTGAGCCGAACCGGCACCGCCACGTAATAGAGCCCCTGCAACTGCTCAAAGCTCCAGAGCTGTCCGGGGAAGAGCTCACGCATCAAGGTGCGTCGACGCCCATAGGGATACAACGGCAGCAGCGGCCAGTAATTCCAGCGTTGGTCTCGCTTTAATTGCTGCTCAGTTGTGCTCACTTGACCTTCTCTTTGGATGATCCTCTCTCATTCTCTTAGCA
>DASCPR010000020.1:0-4743 GCA_036012625.1 Prochlorococcaceae cyanobacterium Fu_MAG_50 | reverse complement strand
GTTAAAATTCTTTGTGGGGGGAAACACGGCATAAGTGACTGGGATATTTTTGACACCTTCTCTTCACTGCGAATCATGGAGAATGTTGGCGTTCATATCAAGCGGCAGAAGGCCCTGAAGCTGCATGCAAAATTGATTATTGTTGATGATTGCTATGCTCAGACGGGATCTATGAATATTGACCGTAGTGCTTTTGACATTCGTCGAGAGCTGGGCATTGAAAGTGATTCTCCTGAGGTTGTTGCGCGTCTCCTCTCCAGTTTTATGACAGATTGGGAGCAAGCAAAGCACTATTCAGCTCCCGATCCACTTGATCCCAAATATCATGATCAAGGTGAATTGCCCCATGATCCGCACTTTGTGCATGAATGATTCTCTCGCGCCAGCGCCAACGAATCGTCAACTCTTCTTCGGCATGCTGCAGGTGGCCCTTTCTGCTTTTGGTGGAGGCCTTTCAGCTTGGAGTCAGAGAATCGTTGTAGAGAACCGACGCTGGATGACCAATGAGCAGTTTTTGACAGGGATCACTGTTGCTCGGCTTTTCCCTGGGCCTAATCAGATCAACATGGCTGTGTATATCGGAGCTAATTTTCGTGGTCTGCCAGGGGCCTTGTTTTCCCTAGCAGGGATTTTGGTTCTGCCCTTCACCTTCTTGATGGCTTTGGGCCTGATTTATTTTCAGTTTCACACTGTTCCAGCAGTGGATCGGGTGCTTGCTGGTGTGGTTGCTGCGGCTGCAGGAATGGCCTTGTCGATGGGTTTTAAGATCCTGGATCAATACCTTCGTGATCCGGTTGCTTTGCTTTTTTCTGTAGTTACTTTTGTTGCAATGAGTGTATTTAATCAGCGTCTTGTTCATGTTGTTCTTGTCCTTGGCCCACTGGCAATGGCTTGGTACTGGCCACGTTTAAACTCAAGTCAGACCTGATGATTCTGACCGTTCTTCTAGGTGCTGTTGATGGTGCAACTTGCAATCGATCCGATCTGGGGGATCTTTCAGGTCTGATTGATGTTGTTTGGCAGTTTCTTTCACTGTCGCTCTTCTCTATTGGAGGTGGAAATACTCTGCTGACTGAGTATTATTATATGGCTGTCGATAAATATTGCTGGCTCACTGATGCTCAGTTCAGTGATCTTTATGCATTTGCTGAGGCGGCGCCAGGTCCGAGTTCAATGCTGGTTGGTCTTCTTGGTATGGGGGCAGCTCAGAAAGAGGGTCCATTTTGGCAGATTGCCTCCGCTTATGCAGCTGAAATCTCAATTCTCCTTCCATCCACTCTGCTGATGGTTGCGGCGTGCCTGAGCTGGAATCAGCTTAAGAATTCCCCCTGGCATGTTGCTTTTGAAAAGGGTCTAGGCCCAATCACCTTGGGAATTCTTTTCGCAATAGGACTGAAGATTCTTGATACTGCTAATACGAATCTTCAGGGAGTGATCGTATCGATTGTCGTTTGCTGCTTGATGCTTAAAACCAAGATTTCTCCCCTTTGGTTCATGGCTGCTGCAGGGTTGATGGGTGGGCTTGGTCTGATCAATCGCTGACAGTGTTCAGAGGGGGACATGGGCTGACCTCTGCTTGACCACCCTCAGGCCGGTCTCTCATCTCTGCGATTGCATTGGTCAGTTCGCTGTGAATCTCGCGGGGGTGGATCAACCAGGAGTTGGCTGCCGGAGTGATCAGGCTTGCAACCAGTGGAGACGCTTGTTCAAGAGCGCTGAGCTGTTGACCATCCCAGAGCCGCAGCCCCCCGCGGTAGGGGTGATAGCTGCGCAACTGCTGATGACGAAGCCCGCAGCTGAGATTGGGATCCAAGCCCCGTTGTTCCGCCATCCTGCGAGCCAGGGCGAGAGCTTCCAATTGACTGGTTCTGCTCAAGTCATTCAGCGCAACTGCTTTCGGTAGTTGACGGTTGAGAAATTGTTGGCAGAGCGCCGCAAGGGCTGGTGGGGCCTCCTCGTGCCAGCGCATCAGGTGATATCCGGTGCGGATGTCATCATTCGCCAGGTAGCTCTCCAGGCCAAGCTCTTCGGGCTGCCAGAGCCAATTCCGCATCCATTGATCTGCCCAGACCTTGCCGGGGCCAAGATCCCGTGCCGTTGACACAATCAGATTCAGCAGCCAGTTGCAAACTTCGTTGAGGCGATGGTTGTACACACTGCGGTACATCAGGTTGCGCACTACCAGGTAATGCTCAACGGCCATCAGGCCCTTCGGGTGGATTGCCAGATCCCCGTCCGGAGCCAGGGTCAGACCAGCCAGGAGACGCTCCAGATCGAGCTGCCCATAACTCGTGCCAGCGCTGTAGCTGTCTCGAAGCAGGTAGTCGAGACGGTCGCAATCCAGCTGACTGCTGACCAGGGTTTTGATCACCCTGCATGGGGAGGTCCCCTCCTCAAGTAGAGCTGCCACGGCATCAGCGGTTCCAGAGGCAAACCTGTTCAGCTCTTCGCTGATCTGCTGATGCTCCCGAATCAAGCGCGCTGACCAGATTTCATGCCGCAGCCCGAACATCTCCTCGCCGGTGTGGCTGAGGGGGCCATGGCCGAGGTCATGGAGCAGGGCTGATCCATAGAGCAGACCTCGATGCTTCTCGAGGTTTGAATCGATGCTCAGCAGCCTGTTGAAGGCTTTTCGTGCGAGCTGAAAAACTCCAATCGAATGGGTGAAGCGGCTCGATTCGGCGCCATGAAAGGTCAGGAAGGCAGGGCCAAGCTGACGAATCCGCCTCAACCGTTGAAAAGGAGCGCTATCAATCAGGGCCATCGCCATGGCTTCCGCCGGATGGCTGGTGTCAAGGGTGATGCCGCGATGCAGTGGATCGTGAAAAGTCCGCTGACTCATGGAGTGTCAGTCGGCTCCACTTGCACTGCTTGCATTGCCACTGTCTGCATTGCCACTGTCTGCATTGCCACTGTCTGCATTGGTGCTTCCTGTAGCTGAGCTTCCTGAAGTTGGGCCTCCTGAAGCTGAGCCTCCTGAAGCTGTGCTTCCTGCTGCTGCACCTCAAGCTGGGCTTCCATCCAGCGCTCCGCGTCTGTGAGCCAGCGATCTCCATCTCCGCCGGGATTGAGCGGTTCCGGTTGATCCAGGATCCGATCCGGTTCAATGCCCCGGTTCTGGATGTCTTGTCCACTGGGGGTGACATATGCGGCCACGGTCACGGCCAGACCACTGCCATCACTGAGGTTCGTCAGGGTCTGAATCATCCCCTTCCCAAAGGTCTGACTGCCGAGCAGTTGTGAACGGCCGTTGTCTCGAAGTGCACCGGCAAGAATTTCACTGGCACTTGCGGTGCCGCCGTTGACAAGGGTGACCATCGGGCCTTCATAGAGCATGCCCCTGCCTGCCCTGATCCCGTCATCAATGCCTTCTCTGTTGCGTGTTTCCACAATTGGATCGTCGCTCAGAAAGGCATCAGCAACAGCGAGCCCTGAGCTCACCAGGCCTCCCGAGTTGTTGCGAAGGTCGAGGACAAGTCCTTCAACATCTTTATCGGAGAGGTCTTTGAGGGCTTCTTGAACCTGTTCAGGAACTCCCTCACTGAACTGGGTGATGCGCAGATAACCAAGGGTATGGGCTGCACTCCTGAGGCGTCTGGTCCTGACGGGACGCAGATCAACATTGCGCCGTTCGAGACTGACTTCTTCAATTTCCCCTTCCGGTGCTTGCAGTTCAACAACAACCTGTGATCCCACTTCACCCCGCAATCTTGCCGCCGCGGTCTGGAGTCCAAGCTCTTCAGCAGATTGCCCATTCACGCTGATCAGTCGTGTTCCGCTCACAACCCCCGCATCTGCGGCAGGGGAGCCCTCAAGTGGCGCAATGACGAGAATCTGGCCTTCTGTGCCCCGGGAGTCCAGCTGCAGCCCCACGCCGCTGATGCTGCCGGAGTTACTTGCCTGCAGGGCTTGATAATCAAGGGGTCTCAGCAGGCGGGTATAGGGGTCTCCGAGGGGCAGCAGCATCCCTTCAATCGCTGCGTAGGCATCCTCGCTGCTGCTGATGTTTGTTGCCAGGGCGTTCTGTCTGAGTCGCCGCCAATGCACCTGTTCAAACCGGGTTGGATCCAGGTAGCTCTGGTTGACGAGGCGCCAGCTTTCCACCACCAGCTGCTCGGTGTCGCTCAGGGCAAGCACCGGCGGGGCCAGCAGCAGGGCGCAGAGCGCCAGACCCAGCAACGCAGAGCAGAAACGCTGCAGGGGCTTTGAACAGTCTTTAACAGTCGGCAACATTGGCTTCATCCCAGACGCTTGGCAGTAGCGCGTTCAGTAGACTCTCGCAATCTCGGCCCACTTCTGCATGGCGAATTCGTCACCTGTCTTCGACTGGTTTCAGGAACGTCTTGAAATACAAGACATCGTCGATGATGTCAGCTCCAAATATGTCCCCCCCCACGTCAATATTTTTTATTGCCTGGGCGGCATCACCTTGGTCTGCTTCCTGATTCAGTTCGCGACAGGCTTCTGCATGACCTTCTACTACAAGCCAACTGTGGTGGAGGCTTATAAATCCGTGGAATACCTGATGACCGACGTCAGCTTCGGTTGGTTGATTCGCTCGGTTCATCGCTGGAGTGCCTCGATGATGGTGCTGATGTTGATTCTGCATGTGTTCCGCGTTTACCTCACAGGTGGTTTCAAGCGTCCCCGTGAGCTCACCTGGGTGACAGGTGTGACCATGGCTGTGGTTACCGTCGCTTTCGGTGTGACTGGTTACTCACTGCCATGGGATCAGGTTGGCTA
>DASCPR010000019.1:0-1643 GCA_036012625.1 Prochlorococcaceae cyanobacterium Fu_MAG_50 | reverse complement strand
CTCTGCGGCTCACCAACACCCTCAGCCGCCGTTTGGAACCCTTTTCCCCCCGGGAGGAGGGGAAAGTCAGTATCTACTGCTGCGGCGTCACGGTTTATGACCTCTGTCACCTCGGCCATGCCCGCAGTTACATCGTTTGGGACGTACTGCGTCGCTATCTGATCTGGCGGGGCTTTGCGGTGACCTTTGTGCAGAATTTCACCGATATCGACGACAAGATCCTGCAGCGCGCTTCAGAGGAAGGCTCCTCGATGAAGGAAGTGAGTGAGCGCAACATTGAGGCCTTCCATCAGGACATGGACGCCCTCGGCATCCTCAGACCAGACAGCATGCCCCGCGCCACGCAATGCCTGGATGGCATCCGAGCGCTGATCACTGAACTGGAAGCCCGCGGCGCGGCCTACTCCAGCGAAGGCGATGTCTATTTCGCTGTGATGAAGCATGCCGGCTATGGCAAGCTCAGTGGCCGAGACCTCAGTGAGCAACAGAAAAATGCCGAGGGTCGTGTAGCAGACGCAGAAGCAGCCCGCAAGCAACATCCCTTTGATTTCGCCCTCTGGAAAGGTGCAAAAACAGGAGAACCCAGCTTTCCATCCCCCTGGGGGGATGGTCGACCTGGCTGGCATATCGAATGCTCAGCGATGGTGCAACAGGAGCTTGGAGAGACCATCGATATTCATCTGGGTGGAGGTGATCTGGTCTTCCCCCACCACGAAAATGAGATCGCCCAGTCGGAAGCCGCCACAGGAAAGGAGCTAGCTCGTTTCTGGCTGCACAACGGCATGGTCAATGTCGGCGGGCAGAAGATGAGCAAGTCCCTCGGCAACTTCACCACGATCCGAGCCCTGCTGGAGGATGGCGTCTCGGCGATGACACTGCGTTTGTTCGTGTTGCAGGCCCACTACCGCAAACCACTGGACTTCACCGACGAAGCACTTAAAGCCTCAGCAAGCGGCTGGAAAGGTCTCAACAACGCGCTGGCGATCGGCATCAGCCATGCAGACAAACTTGGCTTGTCCACAAGCCAACCCATGCAAGACGGAGCCTTAGGGGCTGGGGTTGGCGGCGATCAGGCGGCCTTGGCTGAGACCCGTGAACGGTTCGTCAATGCCATGGACGAGGACCTGAACACATCAGCGGCTTTAGCGGTGCTGTTTGAACTGGCCAAACCACTGAGATCCCTGGCCAATCGCCTTGAACGTGGAGATTCTGCAGAGCTAACAGCTAAGGAGCAGAGCACAATGGCCAGCCGCTGGCAGTTGCTGGTTGAGCTGGCTGACGTACTGGGCCTGCAGATGGAAGAGCAGGGACAGGCCGCTCAAGATGGTGACCACGGTCTGGATCAAGGCGCCATCGAGTCAGCGATCACAGCGCGCAAAGAGGCCAAAGCAGCTCGGGATTTCAACGAAGCAGACCGGATCCGTGATCAACTCAGAGCCCAAGGCATCGAACTGATTGACAAGCCCAGCGGAAGCACAGACTGGATAAGGAAACGAGGAATAACTTCTACTGATTCCAATAGTGCGATACGCCACTAACAAGATATTTGCATACCGCGAAAAGAAGCCAGGATTTCGGCTCTATCGAGCCAACCAAAAAGAAAATCAAGCCAGGGCAGGCAATCAAAGCGCCCCACTCAGCAA
>DASCPR010000018.1:0-1726 GCA_036012625.1 Prochlorococcaceae cyanobacterium Fu_MAG_50 | reverse complement strand
GCTGCTCCGAGCCAGGTTCCCCAGGCAGGGGCTTCTTCCAGGGGTGTTCCTGAATCTGTTTGTCCCCCAGGAGTGTCTGCTCAGCTCAATGGCTTCTTCCGCTGGTATCTGAACAGCCAGGGACACTACAGGGATGATTTCGCCTCACAGCAACAACGTTTTCTGCCAAGGCTTTTCGAGGATCTGCGCAAGGGGTTGGCCATGCTTCCTGCTAATGGGGAAGGGCTGACTTTCGATCCGTTCAGCGGTAGCCAGCTGGCAAGCTTCAATTACTGGATCGGTGGTTGTCGAGTGGGCACCACAGACACGCGTCTAGCCCGGCTTGCGGTGCTTTCCGGCAGGAGTCGCAAGACCGGCAATTGGCAGGTGGTTGACTATGTGCTTGCTCCTGTGGGATCAAACTGTCTGATTGCTGATCTTCTCTATCCGGAGAAAGGCAACCTCAGCCTGATGCAAGCACTCTCTGATCTGAGCAACCCGCAGACGCCCTGACCTGGGGAGGTGCCTCCAGAGGCTGTTTAAGGATTGATGCAGAAATCTGAATGCAGAAATACGGGTTTCAGATTGAGCAATAATTAGCTGCAGGGATTGCGAAGTTTGCGCAGGTGAATCAGATCAACGCTGGTGATTGGGGTGTTGCTGCGAGCCGTGGCAACAGTCTTGCTGCCTTCAAGGCCTCAAAGACAAAATCCTCTGAGTTCGCCTTTTTCCTCGACCAGCTCAAGCCAAGCATTCGCCATATCCCCTCTGCTGCAAGTGTCATTGGAGAAGCATCACCAAAAGAGCGGAAAAGATGGACGTCGAAGGGGCGAGTGGTGGGCATGTCTTGTGCCCTCAGACAGTCGGCACCAGGGTTCAACCTCTGGCCAAGAATCTCGAAACTGTTCAGTTCCGCAGCAGCTATTCCGGTTTCTGAGCGGCCGGCCCTGGCTAAGTCGATTCTGAAAGCGGTGCTCAAGTATCGCCGAGAATTTCCTAAAATCTCGGAGGCCAAGCCCACCCCGCAAGGGGGTTTCACCCTCTGGACTCAGGATTTCGAGTTTGATCCGGAGGCTGATGTTAATGCCAATGAGGTTTACGCGGGCGTCACAGCCGTGCTCTGGGCTGGTCGGCAGTTGCTCGGCAAGGATTTTCTGATCGCCCCGGTGCCTGCCAGCAGCCTGTTCAAGAATCTTGGCGAATTCAATACAAAAAAGATTCTCAGAGGGAAGGGCAAAACCCCCTATCTGGCGGCTCTTGGCCTGAAAGGTCTGCCTAGAAATAATCCAGAGGGCGGAAGCCATCGCGAGTGGAATTTTCTCTCGATGCTCTATCGCAACAAGCTGATTGATGGGTTTCTCGGCCAGCAGTATTCAACGAATAACCCTGATGCTCTGCCTGGCAGCGTCTCCAAAGACACCAGGCACTTCTATCCCAGGCATAAGCTTCCCTATGCGATTCTCTCGTCCTATGACGATCCCCCTCAGTTGCCGGATACAACCATCACCAATAAGCCCTGGAAAAGTTCTTTCCAGGGTGCACTACCTTTTAAGGCAGGTATTTATTTCGCAGGCACAGTGCCGAAGCATATTAATCCTGAGGTTTATCTTTCACCATCAAGGCAGTCGTTAACATCAGTACCTAGCTTGCGCAGTGATGCAGAGAACTTATATCCTCAGTTGATTTCAGAAGCAACTTCTAAGCATCTTGACTGGATGAATGAAGATATGCAGGCTTATGTTGATCA
>DASCPR010000017.1:0-13029 GCA_036012625.1 Prochlorococcaceae cyanobacterium Fu_MAG_50 | reverse complement strand
GTCAGTCGATGACCTCACCGGTTTTCTTGAGGCGGCGTTTCTTGCTGCCGTCCTTCTCCACGACCAGCTCGACGCGGCTGGCCACTTTTTTCTCCGTGGAATAGAGCATCACGTTGGATGCGTGGAGAGAGGCCTCCTCGGTGACGATTCGACCGCTCTCGCCCTCCTGTGTCGGTTTGACGTGGCGGGTGCGCACGTTGATGCCCTGCACCACCACCCGGTTTGTGTAGGGCAGGGTGCGCAGGACCTCGCCGGTTTTTCCCTTGTCCTTGCCGGTGATCACCTGGACGGTGTCGCCTTTGCGGATGCGCATCTTGATGCGCTGCGCAGGTTTGGCTTTGGGGGTTGCGATGGCCATGGTCAGATCACCTCCGGAGCGAGCGAAACGATTTTGGTGAAGTTGCGTTCGCGCAGCTCCCTTGCGACCGGTCCGAACACCCTGGTGCCCCGCGGGTTTTTATCCTCATTGATGATCACGGCGGCGTTGTCGTCAAAGCGGATGGAATTACCGGTGTTCCGCCGCAGGGTGGCTTTGGTGCGCACCACAACGGCCCTGACAACATCCGACTTCTTGACTCCCATGTTTGGCATGGCGTCTTTGACGGCGGCGACGATCACATCACCGACGTGGGCATAACGTCGGTTGGTGCCCAGAACACGGATGCACTGGATGCGCTTGGCGCCACTGTTATCGGCGACTGTGAGGAAGGTTTCCTGCTGGATCATGGGGATACCTCCTTGGCTTTGGGGCTTTTGCTGAGAACCTCAGCAATGGCCCAGCGCTTGGCGCGGCTTAGGGGGCGGGTCTCCGTGATGCGGACCCGGTCTCCGACGCGACAGGCGTTGTCTTCGTCGTGAGCCTTGTAGCGGGTGGTTCGGCTGACCGTCTTCTGGTAGATGGGATGGGGGAAGCGGTTCTCCACCGCAACAACCACCGTTTTGTCCATCTTGTCGCTGACGACGGTGCCGACCCTTTCCTTGAGTGCCATGGGTTCTAAGGGGGGAATCAGGAAGAGGCGGAGGAGCGATTTCGCTCCTTCTGCACCGTCAGCAGCTGGGCCAGCTTGATGCGGCTCTCCCTGAAGCGGTGTGTATTGGTCAGCTGGCGGGTGGCCTGCTGAAAACGCAGATCGAACATCTCCTTGCGGAGGTCGTTGATCTGCTCTGTGATGTCGGCGTCGGTGAGCTTGCGCACCTCGACAGGGCTGGGGCGTGACATGGTCAGGACTCCACAGTGACGGCGGCTGCGCCGGCAGTGTCATTGCTGCCTGCGTCCTGTTCCTGGTCCTCAAGGGACAGGAACTTGGTTTTCAAAGGCAGCTTGTACTGAGCCAGTCGCATGGCTTCTTTGGCAATGGCTTCGGTGATCTCCTCACCGCCCATTTCAAAAAGAATCCGACCGGGCTTGACGACGGCCACCCAGAATTCAGGGTTGCCCTTGCCTGAGCCCATGCGGGTTTCAGCAGGGCGCATGGTGACGGGTTTGTCCGGAAAGATTCGAATCCAGATGTTGCCGCCCCGCTTGACATAGCGGGTCATGGCTCGACGGCTGGCTTCGATCTGACGGGATGTGACCCAGCCACATTCCTGGGCTTGCAGGGCAAACGATCCGAAGGCAATCGTGTTGCCTCGGGTTGCAACGCCGCGCATGCGGCCACGTTGCTGTTTGCGGAATTTGACGCGTTTTGGACTCAGCATGGTTCAGGTCTCCTGATCACCCCTCGTTGGAGCGGTCTTCGAACTGTTGGGGCCGGCGATTGCCCCGACGACGTGGGCTTGCGCCCACAGGTACTGGTGAGGCTTCATCGCCGAGAACTTCGCCCTTGAACACCCAGACCTTGATACCCAGCACCCCGTAGGTGGTGCGGGCAACTTTGGTGGCGTAATCAATGTCGGCGCGAAGGGTGTGCAGGGGTACCCGCCCTTCACGTGTCCACTCCGTGCGTGCGATTTCAGCACCGTTGAGGCGTCCTCCGACCTGAATCTTCAGGCCGAGCACACCCGCCCGCTGTGCCCGTTGCACGGCCATGCGGATCGTGCGGCGGAAGGCGACACGCTTCTCTAGCTGCTGGGCGATGTATTCAGCCAGCAGGAAGGCATCACCATCCACCCGCTCGACTTCCACGACATTGATCCGAACCTGACGGCTCTGATCACCGACTGTCTTCTGGATGCCGCTGCGCAGCTCCTCAATGCCGCTGCCCTGGCGGCCGACAAGAACACCTGGACGCGCTGTCTTGAGTTCAACCTCAAGCTGGTCGGCCTTGCGGGCGATGAGCACATCGCTGATGCCGGCAGATCCGTATTTCTTGTGAATGAACTTGCGGATGCGGTCGTCTTCCTGCAGAAGGGTTGGATAGCTCTTGCTGGGGGCATACCAGCGGGACCGGTGTTCCTGGGTGATCCCCAGGCGTAAGCCGGTTGGATGGATTTTGTGTCCCATCAGTTGGGGTCCTCGGGGGTCAGGAGTCGGTCTGGGCCGCCACAGCAATGCTGATGTGGCAGGTTTGCTTCTTGATCGCGAAGGCGCGGCCTTGGGCGCGGGGCCGGTAGCGCTTCATGGAGGGTCCCATATCGGCGCTGGCCGTTGTGATGATCAGAGAAGCCGGATCGAGACCGAGATTGTTCTCGGCATTCGCCACCGCAGACCTCAGCACCTTGGTGATTGGGCCGGTGGAGCGATAGGGCATGAACTCGAGCATGATCAGCGCATCGCGATAAGTTCGCCCGCGGATCTGATCGAGCACTCGGCGCACCTTGGAAACCGAGCCGCGGATGAAGCGACCGTGGGCCTTGGCGATGGAGGCAGTGGGAGATGAGTTGGTCATGATTTCAGCGGCCTCCTTTCTTGTCTTTGATGTGACCTTTGAAGGTGCGTGTGGGAGCGAATTCCCCCAGCTTGTGACCCACCATCTGCTCGGTGACGAAGACAGGGATGTGGGTTCTGCCGTTGTGAACGGCAATGGTGTGGCCGATCATCATCGGCAGAATCGTGGAAGCACGGGACCAGGTCTTGATCACGGACTTGTCATCGGCGGCATTTTGCTTTTCAACCTTGCGAAGCAGGCTGTCGGCAATGAAGGGGCCTTTTTTGAGTGAACGTCCCATGGCGGATTAAGCGAACGGCATAGCGGTGAGTGACATCAGGAATCCCGTCCGCCACGGCTCCGTTTGGAGGTGCGGCGACGTTTCCGGAGGACGAATCGGTTGCTGGGTTTGTTCCGCTTGCGGGTCTTTAAGCCAAGAGCGGGTTTACCCCAGGGCGTGACTGGGCCTGAACGACCAATCGGTGCTCGGCCTTCGCCACCACCATGGGGGTGGTCACAAGGATTCATCACACTGCCGCGAACCTGGGGGCGACGCCCCAGCCAGCGACGCCGACCAGCCTTGCCAAGACTCGTGTTGCGGACTTCAGAGTTGCCCACTTCACCGAGGGTGGCGTAGCACTCGCGACGCACGAGCCGCACCTCGGAAGAGGGCAGCTTCAGGGCCACGTAATCCCCCTCTTTGGCCATGACCTGGGCACTGGCTCCGGCGGTGCGTGCCATCTGGCCACCACGTCCGGCGTAGAGCTCGACGTTGTGAACACTGGCGCCCAGGGGAATGTTCGAAAGCGGCAGAGCATTGCCGGTCTCAATCGGGGAGTCAGGACCTGAAATCACCTGCTGACCAATGCTGATCCCAGCAGGGGCAAGGATGTATCGCTTTTCGCCATCGGTGTAGAACAGCAGGGCGATCCTGGCGTTGCGATGGGGGTCGTAGTGAATCGCAGCGACTTTGGCTGCTATGCCGTGCTTGTTACGGCGGAAGTCGATGACGCGATAGAGACGTTTGTGACCACCACCACGATGTCTGCAGGTGATGACCCCGCGATTGTTGCGACCCTTGCGACGGTGCTTGGCCACCACAAGGGAGCGCTCAGGCTTGCGGCCTGTGAGTTCACTGAAGTCCGTGACAACCCTTGTGCGGGTGCCAGGTGTGTAGGGACGGAAGGTACGAATTGCCATGACGTTTCAGACCCCTCAGGACTCAGGGAAAAGTTGGATCGAATTGCCCTCGGCCAGCCGCACCACAGCTTTTTTGACCTGGGCACGCTTACCCGCGAAGCGACCGACACGTCGGGAGCGCCTGGGAGGATTCATGGTGCTGATACCAATCACACGCACATCGAACATTTGCTCGACAGCGGCTTTGATATCCGGTTTTGCAGCGCGATGATCAACCTCAAAGGTGTACTGGTTGGCTTCCAGTGCACGGGTTGCTTTTTCAGTGATCAGGGGTCGGCGGATCACATCCGCCAACCGTTCGTTGAACCGCTCAGTCATCGCCGTAGACCTCCTGGATTGTTGCGAGAGCGTCTTCTCCCAGCACCAGGGACTTGGCGTGGAGCAGATCAAAAACGTTGAGTTGATCAGCTGAGATCAGCTTCACTTTCTCGAGATTGCGCATCGAGCGGCGAATGATCTCGGATGGTTTGGAGAGAATCACCAGCACCTTCGTGTCTGCGGCGATGCCGAGACGCTGAAGAGCATCTGTGATCTCCTTTGTCTTCGGGGCTTTCAGCTCTGAGCCGAAGTCCTTGACAACCACAAAATCCGCCACCCGTGCCATCAGGGCGGTGCGCAGTGCCAACCGTCTTTCCTTGCGATTCATCGCCAGGTTGTAGGAGCGGGGCTTGGGTCCGAAGATGATGCCGCCGCCAGGACGCAGGGGCGTACGGATCGAACCCTGACGGGCACGTCCTGTTCCCTTCTGCTTGTAGGGCTTGCGTCCACCACCGCGAACCTCGGCTCTGGTGAGGGTGCTGGCGGTGCCCTGGCGACTGTGGGCCTGTTGGCGCAGCACAGCCCTGTGCATCAGATCAAGGGCGGAGGTCTCCTTGGCCACGCTGAGATCAAGGCTTGCCTTGCCGGCCTCCTTGCCCTGCCAGTCGCGAATTACACAGCTAGCCATCACTTACCTCCCTTGGCAGGCTTGGAGCCAACCCGATTGGCGGGTCGGATGTTGAGCAGTGCCCCTGGTTTGCCAGGAACGGAGCCTTTGACCACAAGAAGATTGTGGTCTGCATCGACCTTCAGGATGGTGAGGCCTCTGGTGGTGGTTTTCTTGCCGCCATAGCGACCCGCCATCCGCTTGCCTGGATAGATCCGGCCCGGGGTTGTTCCTGCACCGGTGGAGCCTGGTTCGCGGTGGTTTTTCGAGCCGTGGCTCATCGGCCCCCGACTGAAACCATGCCGCTTCTGATAACCAGAGAAGCCGCGGCCCATGGTGTCACCACTGACGTCCACTTTCTGGCCAGCTGCAAAGTTGTCGACTGTGATCGCCCCACCGAGTTCGAGACCGTCCAGTGCATCCACGCGGTATTCCCGCAGGTGACGCAGAAGGTCTTCACCTGATTTGGCGAGATGTCCTTTTGAAGGCTGGTTGATCAGCTTGTCGCGTGTTTCGCCGAAACCGATCTGAACCGCGGCATAGCCATCGGTGTCACAGCTCTTGAGTTGGGTGATGCGACAGGGGCCCGCCTCGATCAGGGTGACCGGGACGGCTCTGCCTTGATCGTCGAAGAACTGGGACATGCCCAGTTTCTTCCCAAGGATGCCGATAGACATGGGAGAGAGGAACGCCAGCGTGAATAACAACCACCATCCGTTAAAGGCTGGTGGCAGAGAGAAGCGCTGATCTTTGGTGACGCAGACGTTGCCGGAACTTGTCAAAAGCCAGTGAAGGCTTTGAAAATGGACCGGTTGGGGCTAGCGAGCGAATCAGCTGGCTGGGACTTTGCCGACCGAAGGGGACGGAGAGTTTCCCGGCAGTCAATGGTTGTGCCATTGCTGCACTGGCCTGGGGATCCAGCGCAATCGCTGGACCTGTTTCGCGCTCTGGAGGCCCGGCTAGCGGACGGGCACAGATTGCGTAACAAACAAAGACCATACAACAAAGAGTTGCCCAACATCAATGCCCCCAGGGCTGCCAGACTGATGTTGATTGGAGTTGAGGTCATGCCGCTGCTGCTCACCGGTCGGGGTTTCCGCCGTGACCTTGAAGAGTGTGGTTGTGTGGCCATGCATGTGCCCCTTGAGGGTGGGGCTGAGACCCGACTGCTCAGACGCTTGCGAGCAGCTGGCTATCGCACCCATCTGACCTCGGCTCGGGGACTTGGAGACCCGGAGATCTATCTGCTTCGCAAGCACGGTTTCCGGCCGCCCCACCTGGGCCATCAAAGTGTCGGCCGCGGAGCTGCTGTGGGCGAGGTTCAACAGGTGATGCCTCAGCTTTTCGACTTTGCTCTCGATGACTCCCCCGTGGTGCTCTGGTTGCTTGAAGGTCAGGTGTTGAGCAGATCTGAGTTGTTGACTCTCTGCGATCTCACCAACAGAGAGCCGCGCCTGCGCGTGGTGGTTGAAATGGGTGGGGCGCGAAGTCTGCGCTGGCAGCCGATGCGGGAACTTCTGAAGGCCTGAACTCAACCCTGTTGCTTGACACTCCCTGTCGGGGTGATCGTGGCGAGGTTGCCCTTGCCAGGGGCACCTGGGTCAAGCTGATCTGTGGAGCAAGCAACCAGGATCTACCTGCAGTGGCTGATCTCTGCGCTCTCTATGGGAGTGCAGGTGTTCACTGTGTTGATGTGGCGGCTGATCCGGCCGTTGTCGCTGCTGCACGGCAGGGGCTTGACTGGGCCGAGGAGCGCTATGGCCACCGCCCCTGGCTGATGGTCAGTGTCAGTGATGGTGCGGACGTGCATTTCCGCAAAGCCTGGTTTGATCCGGCTCGATGCCCTTGTGATTGTTCACGCCCTTGTGAACGGGTCTGCCCTGCTGATGCCATTGGCCGGGTTGGGGGGGTGCTGGCCCAGCGCTGCTATGGCTGTGGACGCTGTTTGCCGGCTTGCCCACTCGGTTTGATTGAAGCCCAGGATCAGAGGCTCGCGCAGCCAGAGTTGGCGTCTCTGCTGGCGGAGCTGCAGCCTGATGCTGTGGAGATTCACACGGCTCCAGGGCGGAGTGAGGCCTTTGGCCTCTTGGTGAAAAGCCTGATGGAGGTTCCCTTGTCCCTGGGCAGACTGGCGGTGAGCTGTGGCCTCGAGGGCCATGGCCTCAACATTGACGATCTGGCCTGCGAACTTTGGCTTCGCCATCATTGTCTGCGGCGCTATGGACTCCGGCCTCTCTGGCAGCTGGATGGTCGGCCGATGAGTGGTGACGTTGGTGCCGGCACGGCGCGCGCTGCGGTGACCCTCTGGCGGCAGGTTCGCCCAATGGCACCCCCAGGCCCGCTTCAACTTGCCGGTGGAACCAATGCCCATACCATTGCACTGCTCCCGGAGGAGCATGGACCGGCAGGCGTCGCCTTCGGGGGAATGGCACGACGGATGATCAAGCCCTGGTTGCTGGAGGCAGAAGCGCGACAGGTGAGTCTCAGAAACTGGTCAAGCGGTTGGCTGCAAGCCCTCGCCAGGGCCCAGGCCCTGGTTGACCCATGGCTGTGTCGTTGACAAATAGCTGTGTCGTTGACCCAGGGCTGTTTTATTGGCCATGCCTGTTTTTTGGCCCATGCCTCAACCCTGCTGGCGCTTGAACCTTGTTGGCCCCTAACCCTCCTGGCTGCTCAAGCCTGCTAGAAGGCTTCTAGTGGCTCCCTCGCTCCATGGCGGATGCAGTGAAGGTCATGCCGCCGGAGCGGATCACCGACGATCTGGATCGACTGCTCCAATTGTTGCCCGATGACGTTCAGCGGGCGCTTGCTGCTGAGGAATGCCGCAGGGAGCTGCTTGAAGTGGTTCTTGATCTGGGCAGGGTGCCTGAAGCGAGATATCCCGGGCGAGCCATGGCTCTGGGAGAGGCCCATCTGACCCGACAGGATCTGCAGGCCACTGTTGATCGTCTCGGGCAGTTCGGTGCTGACAACCGGGCCGGTATCGAGAGGACCCTGCATCGCATCAGTGCGATTCGCAATCGTCAGGGAGACGTGGTTGGACTCACCTGCAGGGTTGGACGTGCTGTGTTCGGAACCGTGGTGATGGTTCGTGATCTGCTGGACAGCGGCCAGTCGCTCCTACTGATGGGGCGGCCTGGGGTCGGAAAGACCACGGCATTGCGAGAGATCGCCAGAGTTCTTGCGGATGACCTGCAGCGACGTGTTGTTGTGATCGATACCAGCAATGAGATCGCCGGTGATGGTGACATTCCCCATCCGGCCATCGGTCGTGCCCGTCGCATGCAGGTGGCCCTGCCTGAGCAGCAGCACCACGTGATGATTGAGGCGGTGGAAAACCATATGCCCGAAGTCATCGTCATCGATGAGATCGGAACTGAACTGGAAGCGCTGGCGGCGCGCACCATTGCGGAGCGGGGCGTGCAACTGGTGGCCACCGCCCATGGCAACGCCCTCGCCAATCTGATCAAGAACCCCACCCTCAGTGACCTTGTCGGCGGCATTCAGTCCGTCACCCTCGGCGATGACGAGGCCCGTCGCCGGCGCACTCAGAAAACAGTGCTGGAGCGTGCGTCGGCACCCACCTTTCCCCTTGCCGTTGAGATGCACACCCGCAACCGCTGGTCCATCCACACCGATGTGGCGTCAACTGTGGATCTGCTGCTTCGTGGACAGACCCCACGTCCTCAGGAACGGGAATTGACTGTTGATGGATCGGTGCGCTTGGTCGACAACGGGCCATCCCCCGGAACGCTTCAGCAGCGTCCGGCCCTGGCCACGGTGCCCCTACCCGATCCTGCAGCCGCTTCTGGCCGGGAACCAATGCAACGGGGACTGGCTGCGAGGCCTGGCCAGCGGCTGGATCCAGCTGCCGCGGTGGATGCAGATGCTGAGGGGGAGGCAGGGGAGATCCTGCAGGTTCTCTGCTGTGGGATCACGCCCCATCTCGTGGAGGAGGTGATCCGTCGTCACCGCTGGCCTGCCCGCCAGGTTTCCGCCCTTGATGAGGCTGATGTTGTGCTCACCATCCGGCAGGGCCTTGGCAAGCAGCCAATGCTGAGGCGCCAGGCCAGGGAGGCGCGGATTCCGATTCTGGTGATCAAGGCGGATACCCTTGCCCAGGTTGAACGCGCTCTCGAACGCTTGCTGGCCCGTCGGGCCGAGGGATCGGCAGAATCTGGCGCGGCCATGGCCGTTGATTGCGGCGATCAGGAGGATTCCCTGGCGGCCCTTGAGGAATGTCGCCAGGCGGTGGAGAAAGTGGTTGTTCCGCTTGGACGTCCTGTTGAACTCCTGCCCCGCAGTGAAAGGGTGCGTCTGATGCAGGCGGATCTTGTGACGCGCTACAGGTTGCGGAGTGATGTGTTCGGTCAGGCGGATCAGCAGCGCTTAAGGGTGTTCCCCCCCTGATCGCTTGCTTTCGTGGGCAATGGATTGACGAAAGTCACTCTGCTGTGGGTAACTATTTGCACGCCAGTTGGGTCCTCTCCGTTGAGTGGCCGAACTGGATTAATGGGCCGTCGCCAAGCGGTAAGGCAGCGGGTTTTGGTCTCGCCATTCCTAGGTTCGAATCCTAGCGGCCCAGTTTCTTGGTCATTCCGGTGTCAGCCCGTCCATTGCTGGTCTTTGATTTCGACGGTGTGATCGTCGATGGCATGGAGGAATACTGGTGGAGTGCCCGTCAGGCTTGCCTTCGGCTCCTCGGTTCCCGCTTTGGCGACACCCCCTGGCCTGAGGCTGTCCCGGATGCCTTCCTGGGCTTGCGGCCCTGGGTCCATCACGGCTGGGAGATGGTGCTTCTCGCCGCTGAGCTGCTGCGGGCCGAAAGTCCGTTGCTCCGCCAGGGCATTGATTCTGTTGCCGGGAGCTATCCCCAGTTCTGTCAACGCTCTCTTGAGGCCTGGGGATGGCGTTCTGAGCAGTTGCAGCAGGCCCTGGAACAGGCTCGTCGCGATGCTGTTCTCACGGATCGGCAGACATGGCTGGCCCGTCACCGTCCATTCCCCGGTGTGGTGGAGCGGTTGCGTTCCCTGCCTGCTGAAGGCACAGACTGGGCTGTCCTCACCACCAAAGGGGCTGAGTTCACGGCTGAATTGCTGAAGTCCTTTCAGCTCAGCCCTCAAGGGCTTTTTGGCCACGAGTCGGGCAGTAAGCCTGAGGTTCTGTTGCGGCTGGCTGCGGAGTGCCCGTTGCGTGGGTTCGTCGAGGATCGCCGCGCCACCCTTGAGAGGGTCCTGGCCACAGCGGGATTGCAAGACCTGCCCTGTTATCTCGCCAGCTGGGGTTACCTCAGACCGGAGGACACGCAGGGCCTGCCCCAGGGCATACGCCTGCTTGATCAGAATGTGCTGGCGACCCCCTTGGCGACATGGCCTTGATTCGTTAACGTACACCTGTACTACATGGGACGGTTCGCACTGGCGGTGGCATTGGACTCTCGACCGATGTTCGCCAGCTAGGTCGCGGCGCTTTTCGCGCCGTCCAGGACTGAACCCGGCGACACCCGTCTGCCCTTTAACTACGACTCATCGTTATGCCAGCCGACGTGAAAGCAGCACAATCCTCCGGGGCCGACTCCCGACAGCCTTCGTCCCGCCCGGGAGAGCGAGACAAGGCCCTCAATCTTGTGCTTGGCCAGATCGAGCGCAATTTCGGCAAGGGTTCGATCATGCGCCTCGGGGATGCCTCCAGGATGCGGGTTGAGACCATTCCCACCGGTGCTCTCACCCTCGACCTTGCCCTTGGTGGTGGTTATCCGAAGGGTCGGGTCGTTGAGGTTTACGGACCGGAGAGTTCCGGTAAGACCACACTCACCCTGCATGCCATCGCTGAGGTGCAGCGGCGTGGTGGTGTGGCTGCCTTCGTGGATGCTGAACATGCCCTGGACCCCGTGTATGCAGCCTCCCTCGGGGTTGATATCGAGAACCTGCTTGTCTCTCAGCCAGACACCGGAGAGATGGCCCTTGAGATCGTGGACCAGCTTGTGCGCTCAGCTGCTGTTGACATCGTTGTTATCGACTCCGTGGCGGCCCTGACTCCCCGTGCGGAGATCGAGGGGGAGATGGGTGACCTCGCGGTTGGCAGTCAGGCTCGCTTGATGAGTCAGGCGATGAGAAAGATCACCGGCAATATCGGAAAATCCGGCTGCACCGTGATTTTCCTCAATCAGTTACGCCTCAAGATCGGCGTGACCTATGGCAACCCGGAGACCACGACCGGTGGAAATGCCCTCAAGTTCTATGCCTCTGTGCGTCTGGACATCCGTCGGATTCAGACCCTCAAGCGCGGAACAGAGGAGTTCGGTATCCGTGCCAAGGTCAAGGTGGCCAAGAACAAGGTGGCGCCTCCGTTTCGGATTGCGGAATTCGACATTCTGTTCGGCAGAGGCATCAGCACCCTCGGCTGTCTGCTTGATCTGGCGGAGGAGACCGGTGTGGTCACACGCAAAGGGGCCTGGTACAGCTACGAGGGTGACAACATCGGCCAGGGGCGTGACAACACGATTGGCTGGCTTGAGCAGAACCCTGAATCCTCTGATCAGATCGAGGTGATCGTCCGTCAGAAGCTTACGGAAGGGTCTGAGGTGACGGCGAATTCCATGCGTCCCCTGGCGGCGGCGGCACGCACGGCGACAAAGGCTTCAGCAGAAAAGGCTTCCGCAGAAAAGGCCTCAGCAGAGAAGACCTCAGCAGACGCTGTGGCAGAGGCGGCTTAATCGCCTCTGCCAACAACGGTTGTGTGAGTCACCGGCTGTGCTCAGACAACACCGGCTGTGTTCAGCACTGAAGGCTTGCCGCCGCTCGGCTGGCCAGCCTTCAGGGATGCTGTGTGCAAGGCCAGGAATGCCGAGTCAAGGGCCTGAGGTCCTGAACAGGTCGCTTTAACCTCTTGAGCCTGTGGGCTCGAGGGGGTGAGGCGAGGGATTGATGCGAAGGGTTGATGCAGTGCTTGAGGGGGGGATCAAGTGATGAAGTTATGGCGCATCGGCAAGGGTCCACCAGCCGGCCGCTGGACCGATGAAGCGCACCACGATCCAGAAGACCACGAGAGCTCCGATCCCAATCCAGGCGCCTCGCGTAGAGACTTCGACAACCCGTGTCGCCTGATTTTTGGTCAGGGGTAGCCAGGAAAAGATTCTCGGGGAGTCATCTTTCTTGGCTTTCTGTTGACGTGGTGGCAATCCCTTGAGGGTTCTGCGGCGGGCTTCTCCCATGGCCTTTTGATCAGATCAACTATCTGAAGACTAGTTGGGGGCTAATCGGGCAGCAGGCGATGCAGCGCAGTCCAGGGTTCGAGCTTGGCCAGAATCTGCCGTCCCCAGCTCCGGCGCCGTAATCGGCCATCCAGGATCGCCAGACGTCCGCCACTCTGGCGGATTGGGGCCACTGCCGGTGCGAGCAGAGCCAGGGCGTCAGGCAGCAGTAGTTCTCTGAACCAATCGCGCCCTTCACGTTTCAGGGCTTCCACCCGTGCGGCGGTGACCGGACATTCCAGGCTGGCCAGAGGCAGCAGGGCAATGATCAGCTGTTCAGGCTGGGGCAGCTGCTGCTGCTGCTGCAGCCACCATGACCAACGGCAGCAGATCACGCCGTTGATCTCCGGTGCACAGGCCTCATGGATCACTCTGCGACCGAATTCCGCTGCCAGTTCACTGGTCAGTTGATGGCGCAGCTGTTGATCATCCAGCAGCACAACAGTCAGACCTGAGCGACCCAGGATCAGTCTCCGAGCTTGTTCGAGCAGGTGCTCTGCGTAGATCTCCGTATTCGGAAGCGGTTGTCGCCGAGGGGCAAACAGCGCCAGCGGTTCCTCCAGTCCCCGATCAATCAGGGAGGCGGTGACGGTGGCGGGAAATTTCGCGGCATCGAGCTCTGCGCGCAGTGATAGCGATTCCCCCGCTTGGCTGAGCAGGGTCGCGGGATGGTCACGGAGCAGTCCTGACAGCAGTTGCAGGGGATTGAGAGGTTGCAACTGCCAGTGCCACTGAAGCAGTCGGTGATCAAGTTCAGCCCAGCTGGCCCAGTCCATGGAGTTGGCCTTGAGCATGGCGGGCCATGGCGCAGGTGCTTCTCCCAGAACAGCCATGAGATCTTTCAA
>DASCPR010000016.1:0-2881 GCA_036012625.1 Prochlorococcaceae cyanobacterium Fu_MAG_50 | reverse complement strand
CTGTAGGGGACGCCAGTGTTCGAGAATCGGTCCGGGAACGGCCCGGGGATAGATCAGTTGTGGCTGGGGTGGTTGCCAGTGGCTCCAGCAAACGAATAATCCCAGTGGAGCTTTCGAGTAGAGCGTCAGCCTGCCGGGGGTGTGCAGGCCCCGCTGCCCCGGGCGCCAACAGGGTGCAGCCCGGGAGGTGCCGATGGGGATGAGCGCCTGAACGAGAAGGGGTTGTTGCCGGAAGCGCAGCCGCAGGCTGAAGCGTTCACTGCGGCTGTTGAGCTGAAGCGGGTAGGGGATGAGTTCGCCCGCGAACCCTGTTGGCGGCTCGTCCACCTTGAGTTCAAGACCCTGCAGGTTGAACTGGGTCAGAAACATGCTGAGCAGGAACAGCCCTGTACAGAGGAAGGCAAGCAGCAGTGGTCCATTGCTGCCGCTGTTGATTCCGATCAGATAGAGAACGGCGCTGCCAAGCAGCCACAGTGCACCGAAGCCACTGGGCAGGATGTAGAGGTTGCGCAGGCTGAGTCGGAGTTGGGGCCCCTGACGGCTCAGCCGCTGCTCCAGTCTCTCCCGCAGCTTCTGGATCATCGGATCCCATCCACCTGTTCGAGAAGCTTCTGGCTAAGAGGGGAGTTGCCATGGCTGTGACCACCATCGAGCCTGTGTTCGGCAATGGCCGGGAACACGGCGATCACATCCGCAGGGGTGACGAAGTTGCGCTGCTCCAGCACGGCCCAGGCCCTGGCCGCGGCGATCAGGCCCTGGGCGGCCCGGGGAGAGAGGGAAGCTGCCTGGTGATCGCGGCGGCTGATCGTCAGCAGATCGAGGACATAGTCCACAAGGGCCGGTTGCACGGCGATGTTGCGGCAATGCTGCTGTGCTGCTTTGAGATCAGCAGCCTGCAGACAGGCTTGCAATTGCTGCAAAGGAATGGATTGGCCGAGCAGCAGGGCCCGTTCAGCACCCCGCTCCGGGAACCCCAGGGACAGACGCATCAGGAAACGATCCAGCTGTGATTCCGGCAATGGATAGGTGCCCGCGTGATCCAGGCCGTTCTGGGTGGCGATCACAAAGAAGGGCTGCGGCAGGTTGTGGCTGGTGCCATCCAGGCTCACCTGGCCGGAGGCCATGGCTTCCAGCAGAGCGCTCTGGGTGCGCGGGCTGGCGCGGTTGATTTCATCGGCCAGCAACACCTGGCTGAACAGGGGGCCGGGATGGAAGGCAAAGGTTTGCTGCTGCTGCTCGAACACGGAAACGCCGCTGAGGTCTGCAGGTAGCAGGTCGCTGGTGAAATGCACCCGCTTGAAGGCGAGGCCGAAGCTGCGGGCCAGGGCTTCCGCCATGGTGGTTTTGCCCATGCCGGGCAGGTCTTCGATCAACAGATGCCCCTGGGCCAGCAGACAGGCCACGGCGAGCTTCACCTGGGGCTGTTTGCCCAGCACAACTGAATTGATCTGGCCCAGCACCTGCTGGAGCAGATGGGGCAAGGCCTTAGGCACACCTAAGCCATCAACTTCAGCAAAGAGTAGAAGTTAAACGTGATCGATTGATTGATATCAACAACAAGCAAGGATCGGCAAGCTGTCTGGCTGAAGGGGGGCAGGCATCGCTGCTTTTCCATGGTCTGCATGGGCTGGGTCTGGATTTGGGCTGATCAGGAATCCAGAGGTTGAATTGATTTTGTAAGGCGGAAAGGGTCTGTTTGGATCCGAGGAGGTTCGGGAGCTGTTTGATTGTCTTTGCTATTGATTTAGCCTCCTCAAGCAATGTTTGAGCCTCTTGACTCTTGATCGGGATAGTTGATTTTTCCCGCTTCGCTTTGGTGATCAGATGAATGCTCAGTTTGAGCATGGCGGCAACAATGCAGCCGTTGCAGAGGCGCTCGGTTGCCGCGCCTGGGATCTTCTTGATGCCAGTGCCTCCCTGAGTCCATGGTCGTTGCCGCGATCCCTGCTGCGCAGACTGCATGCACGGGCCTGGCGAGATTATCCCGATCCTGCCTGCAGGACGCTTCGTCAGTTGATCGGGGCCTGTCATGGGCTGGCCCCGGAGCGGGTGATCGCTGGCAATGGTGCTGCTGAACTGTTCACCTGGGCTGCGCGAGATGCAGCTGATGCCGGCCTGAGTGTGGTGTATTCGCCCGGATTTGCTGATCACCTCCGGGCTTTGCACTGCTGGTCTGCAGCGCTGCGACCAGTGGATCTGCCGCTGCATTTCAGTGCCTCTCCCCAGGATTTCCCGTCTGGCTGCCCTGCCGGTGCCGTGCTCTGGATCACCAATCCCCATAACCCCACCGGGCAGCTCTGGAACCGGGCCTCCCTTGAGCCTCTGCTGCATCGCTTTCAGCTGGTGATCTGCGATGAGGCCTTTCTGCCGCTTGTGCCCGATGGGGAGAATCATTCCCTGATTCCCCTGCTGGAGTGCAACCCGAATCTGGTGGTGATTCGCAGCCTCACCAAGCTCTATGGGATCGCCGGCTTGCGTCTTGGTTACGCCCTGGCACACCCCGAACGCTTGCGCCGTTGGGCTGGTTGGCGGGATCCCTGGCCTGTCAACGGCATCGCTGTTGCTGTGGGAGAGCACCTGCTGGCGGACTCAAATGCTCATCAGCGTTGGTGCCGAAAGGTGCAGGGCTGGACCGCCGCGGAGGGTGCCTGGTGGCAGCAGCGGCTTGCGGACCTGCCTGGACTCACGCCCATGCCTTCGGCTGCCAACTATCTGCTGATTCGGGGCCATGGTTCTCTGGTGCCCCTGCGGGAGTCTCTGGCTGCCAATCACCACATCCTGCTGCGGGACTGTCGCTCTTTTGCCGGGCTCGGCGAGAACTGGTTGCGTCTCGGCTATCAGACCCGCCGTCATAACCGTCGGATCCTGGCGGCCCTGCGCC
>DASCPR010000015.1:0-11546 GCA_036012625.1 Prochlorococcaceae cyanobacterium Fu_MAG_50 | reverse complement strand
CGCCTGGGAACGGGCGGCGCCGAGGGGAATGATGCTGGCCACCACCACACCGCCGGAGAGCACCAGAGACCAGGCATAGGGAGCGGCGGTGGTGGTTGTAAACAGCGAGAGGAATGCCATCGGATGGTCTGGAATCCCTCCATTTTCTAAGCTGAAGGGTCGAACCTGATGGACCGATGGCCAGTAGCTCCTCCTTTGATGTTGTTTCCGATTTTGATCGTCAGGAGCTTGTCAACACCATTGATCAGGTGAAGAGGGATGTTGATCAGCGCTATGACCTCAAGGATTCCAAAACAGAAATTGAGCTTGAGGACACGTCGATTGTGATCACCACCGCCAGCGAAATGACGCTGCAGGCGGTGGAGGATGTGCTGCGTCAAAAGGCGACAAAAAGGAACCTATCTCTGAAGATCTTTGATTTTCAGCCGCCTGAGACTGTGGGAGGGAGTCGGATCAAGCAGACCGTGCTGCTTCGCAAAGGGCTGAGTCAGGAGCTCGCCAAGAAGCTCAGCAAGTTGATTCGTGATGAACTCAAGAAGGTGACGGTGGCCATTCAGGGAGAAAGCCTGCGGATCACGGGCAAGAGCAAGGATGAACTTCAGTCGGCCATTGCCTTGCTGCGCAGCAAGGAAGATGAGCTGGAGGTGCCGCTTCAGTTTGAGAATTATCGCTAGAAGTGCTTTCCGGGTTGTAGGGCTGCCAAGCAAAGCCGATGTTGATGGGCTTAAGGTTTGTGGCCTCAGGGCTTCGCAGTGGCTTGCTGACTGAACCTGAAGCCTCCGATCAGTCGAGGCCTTTAGGAAAATCAGGAATTCGGTTGATCGGCTCACGCTCTTCAAGAGCCGCTGTAATTGCTTCGATCAAGTCTTGATTCCCCGATGGCGTCACCGCTTCGAGAGCCTTGAGCAGACGTTCTCGCCTGGCTTGATCAAGTCCGCTTGAATCGTTTGACATCGTCTGCTGAAGCTGGCCGTCATAATAAGTCTGGCAAAAACTGATTGCCTTCGCTGATTTTACAATGGCCTGTTGATAGGGATGAGTCTAAGTACTTGTCGTGTTGAAATCAGCTTGATGATCAGGCTCCTTTCTTATCACAAGCTTTCTGCAGGTTTTTGGGCTGTTTGATTGTCGGAGTGCGGCGGGCCAGCTCCCGCATGGGGGCTGGATGCTGCCTCTTTTTGGTTCTGGCTGAGAAGTTGCATATCCTTTCTGGGGGTTGCAGGAGCTGTTGTCAGGCGGCCCAAAACTCAAGAGTGCTTTGAGGAAGGGGATTGATTCAACATTTCTTCCACTGATTCCTCTGGTATGGATAAGGAAGGGCATTTATTTTGTCAAATTGCCCTTGCTTGTTCTTGTTTTGGCCTTGTTTTGGCCTTGTTTTGGCCTTGTTTTGGCCTTGTTTTTTGCCTTAACGCATCGGCCCGGGCTCTGATCACAGCCTGGGCCCAGTGCTGTCTGGTCTTTGAGCCAGGCTGTGGTCGTTTATTTTTAGTGGGGTATAATCTCTTCTGCAAGTCTGTTTGATTCCATGGAAAGCTCGTCAGCAGCAATCGTTATTGAAGATAAGAAGTACCGTTTTGATGATCTGTCCGATAAGGCCAAGTCCATTTCCAAGGAACTTGCTGAGCTGCAGAGAATCATGGCTATGAAACAGGCTGAGATCAAGCATCTCAGGCTGGCAAGTGTTGTTTTGACGAATACACTCAAAACCGAATGCAGAGACACTCCTTCGGAGACGATTCAGCAGAATTCCCAGTCTGATTCTCTTACGGGTAATTAATCAATCTTTTTCAGATTGCCAGGTTGATTGTGATGCCGGCAGCCCAGATTCCTGGGGTGTTGGCATTGCCCCCAGCGCCTCCATTGCCTCCGCCTGGATTGATGATCCATTGCATCTGGGGTTGAAATTGGATGTTTTCATTCACCTGTATTGTGTAGTTGAGCTCAATGACGCCTTCATAGGTTGGCAATGGTGGCACATATCCTTGAGACCATGGCATGCTTGTGCGTGAGAAGCCCAGGGCGAGCACATCTTCCTCCCGAGCAGATACCACTCCTTGAGAAAGCAGGCCTAAGGCAAAATAGGTGGGGGTTGGATTGTTGTCGTCAAGGGCGAAAGCTCCTGCTGCCCAGATGCGATTGTCAAGGCCAATTGGAAGGTCAATGGCAAGCGTTGTTGCCAGATAAACACCACGGCTTAATCCATCTCCATTCTGTAACTTAATCTGTTCGTTCCCTTGGATGTTTACATCTGCAATGTAGCCGCCCAGTTGCCCTGAGGGAGAAGGTAACAGGCGAGGGATAGTGTTGTCCCCACCGCTGATAGGGATGTCATGACTCAAGCCAGTCCAGCTTTGCTGGAGGTCTACTGTCCATTGCAATCCTTGGTAGCTTCCTCCCAGTTTTGGTTGCGCAAGGTCAACGCCAAGCCAGGATGAAATTTCATTCTCCTGATCAAGATCAAAGTAGCCATAGCGAAGTTCTCCCCATTGATGATCATGCAAGGCGAATTGAAGGCCTGCTGTGATTATTGGGTTGATTGGAAATCCGGTATTGTTGACGTTATAGTTGTTGTTGATCGTTGAAGTGTTATAGAAATTGTAGGCTTCGATCGCTAGTAGGTTGTTGTTGATAGACATGATTCCTGCTTGCATGCTCCAGCGGCTCTCCCCGGGCTCCCTGCTGATATGAGCTTCGGTCAGCCAAGTCCCAACTGGGCTGGCGCTGGCCTGAGGTGCGAACGCAGCCCCAATCTTTTCCTGAAAGTTGATGTTGCCATTTAGCTGGCTCACTTCAAAATTCAGCATCCAGTGATCGATCTCTTGCCATTCAGATGGCTTCTTTTTGAACCCAGTGCTGAAGTCAAGGTCAATGGCGACGAACTGAAAGAAGCTGTTGGCAGATGGATCTTTGCCTCCCATGATTACGGCCATGGGTTCTGTGTTATAGGAGATCCCCAAGTCAATCCAATCAGCCAGGCCAAGCAATGATTTGAGTTGAAATCCGTTGGCTTTGGCTGGTGCTGTAGAAAGGCAGCCAAGAACGATCAGAAGAGAGGCTGACCATGACTTTCTGCGGCTTTTCCTCATCAGATCAAGCTTTAATCTTTTTGCCAAAAAGACAGGATGTTCTGATCAGCCTGCTTTTTTGCGTTTGCATTTGGTGTTCCAATAGCAATGATAGCTGGAATGGGCTCGTTCCAGTAGGAATTTTAGCGGTTTGTTCTGATGGGCTTAGTTGATTGTTTGATTCTGATGGGCTTAATCGCTTCCAATCCAATTCTTTTTGTTGTCAAGTTATTTATTCTCAACTCTTCTGCCTAAAGAGTTGAGACTGTATCTGGTCAAGTTAATCGACTTATTCAACTTAAGTCCGGTAATGTGTAAGTCAGGTAATGTGTAAGTCAGGCAATCAGTGCGAAGCTTTCCTCGAAGGCCTTAAGGGTGGCGTCAATGTCAGCTTCGGAATGGGCAAGTGACATGAAGCCAGCTTCAAATGCACTTGGTGCCAGATAAATGCCTTTTTCGAGCATGGCTCGATGCAGTTTGCCGAATCGTTCTGCGTCGGCAGCCTTGGCCTCTTCAAAATTGCGCACAGGGCCTTCACACAGGAAAAAGCCGAACATTGCACTGACGCTGCTGCCAGTGATTGGCAAGCCGGCTTCTTTGCCTGCCGCAAGAATGCCTTTGATCAAGCGCTTGGTGTTTGCTTCAAGCCGCTCATAACTTCCTGGCTGTTTAAGCAGTTCGAGGGTTTTGATGCCAGCGGTCATTGCCAGTGGATTGCCGCTGAGGGTCCCCGCCTGATACATCGGACCTGCAGGCGCCACCATGCCCATGATGTCGGCTCTGCCTCCATAGGCGCCAACCGGCAGGCCACCACCGATCACCTTGCCCATGGTTGTGAGATCCGGTGTGACCCCAAAGCGGGCCTGAGCACCTCCATAGCTGACCCTGAAGCCCGTCATCACCTCGTCAAAGACGAGCAAGGCACCGTTCTCTTTGGTCAGTTCCCGCAGGCCTTCTAGAAAACCTGGTTCCGGGGTGATGAAGCCCGCATTGCCGACGATCGGCTCGAGAATCACGCCGCAGATCGCATCGGGGTTCTCTGCGAACAGGGCCTTGACGGCCTCCAGGTCGTTGTAGGGGGCAGTGAGGGTGTTGGCGGTGGTTGTGCGCGGTACCCCTGGCGAGTCTGGAAGCCCCAGGGTGGCGACGCCGGATCCTGCTTTGACCAGGAACATGTCGGCGTGGCCGTGATAGCAGCCTTCGAACTTGATCACCTTGTCGCGGCCTGTGAAGGCCCGCATCAAGCGCAGCACTGACATGCAGGCTTCTGTGCCGCTGTTGACGAAGCGCACCATCTCAACGCTGGGCACGGCCTCGATCACCATCTCTGCCAGCTGATTCTCCAGCTCACAGGGAGCACCGAAGCTCGTGCCTTTCTCAAGGGCTTCCTGGAGGGCGCCAATCACCTCTGGATGGGCGTGTCCACAGATCGCCGGCCCCCAGCTGCCGATGTAGTCGATATAGCGATTGCCATCCACGTCCCAGGCGTAGGCACCCTTGACCCGATCGAAGACGACAGGTTGCCCCCCGACTGAACGGAAGGCACGCACAGGAGAGCTCACCCCACCTGGCATGAGCGTCTGGGCAGTGCCGAAGATGGCCTGGGAACGGCTGGTGTTCAATGCGGATGCTGACACGGGGACCGAAGCCAAAGAGCTGAATCAAACCGTTGGCCATCTTGACCCAAAAAGGTCGGAAGCGTCTCAACTGTGTCTGCCCTTGCCTTTCTTGGCAGATTGTGCTTTCTGTTTTCGCCCTTGGTTCAGGGCAGGGGTTGCTATCGCCAATGGGCAGTTCTGGACAGGAAACTTACCCTTTAAATCACTTGCTGAAGGCGGGGCTGAGGTGGCTGGCGCCGGAGTCTGGCGACTGTGACGGTTTGAAATTGGATCAGCATTTTTGATCGTCTCATCAGCATTGCGTTGGCTTCAGTGATCTCAGCGGCAACGGACATGCTCGGGCCGCTGAGCTGATCGCTCAGCAAGACAGTTCAGCTGACAGAACAGTTCAGTGATCAAGACAGTTCACTGTTCAAGACAGTCATCGTCATCAGCCGCTGGCCAGACCAGATCCACTAAAACCGGTGCGTGATCACTGGGTTGCTCAAGGCCACGCTGCTGTTTGTGGATCACACAGCTGCTCGCCTGGCGCAGCAGCTCATCGCAGAGATAGATGTGGTCGATTCGCCAGCCCCTGTCCCTGGCCCAGCCACCACTGCGGTAGTCCCACCAGCTCCAGTGGCCCGTCTCCGGTTCAAACACCCTGAACACGTCATGGAGCTCGTCCCCCAGCACCATGCCCAGTGCCTGACGTTCTGGCTCACTGGCCATGATTCCACCCGTCAACCGCTGGGGATTGTGGATATCCCTTGCTTCAGGCGCGATGTTGAAATCCCCCACCATGCAGAGGGGTTCATCCCGTTGGGACTGTGCTTTGAGGTAGCGCCCGAGGCATTGCAGCCAATCGAGCTTGTAGGCGTATTTGTCTGACTCAAGGTTCGATCCATTCGGCACATACAGATTCACCACACGGATGCCATCAATCAGTGCGCTGATCACCCGCTTCTGCTCACTCAGGCGTTCTGCCTCAGCCTCTCCAGCCAGTTCACCGTTGAATCCGAGGCGAACATCCTCAAGGGGCTGGCGGCTGATCATGGCCACGCCGTTGTAAGCCTTCTGGCCAAGAAAACGCACCTCATAGCCTGCTGCTTCAAAAACTTCTGCTGGGAACAGCGGGTCATCCACCTTGGTTTCCTGAAGGCAGAGCAGATCAGGTTCCACCTCCCCCAGCCAGGTCCTGACCTGGTCGAGTCGGGTTCGGATTGAGTTGACATTCCAGGTGGCAATCCTCACAGTTTTTCCTTACCGGCAAATGACCCTTAACATCTGAACTCTGCTGAAGGTGGGGCACTGTCCATGGCATCCAATCTCCATTCGCTAGCCCTTAAGCCCTCTAAGGGCTTTGCCCGCCTGCTTACACCTTTCCTGTTGCTTGCTTTCCCGGTCTGGTTTGAGCCTGCCCAGGCCCAGGTGTCGAGTCCCACGATGACCAAGCAGGAGCGCGATATCTACAGGACCTCTCCAGGGCAGGGAGATGAAGACAACGTTCTTAATTCAACCAATCCCCTTGATCTGATGAATCGTCTGCGCCGTGCCACCGCCATGGACGACGCCACCACTCCAGAAGATGCCATTGATGCGGCTCTTAAGGCCTATGAGACCGATGGCTCTTTCTCTGCGCAGTAGCTGCGGCCGCCTCTGCGGAGGTCTGCTGAGATGTCCTGGAAACAACCTTGCGGGCTGACAGAAGACCCCAATGCGCGGCTAGAGAATCAATCATCGGATCGGCTTCACCGGGTTTTGTGCGACGTTGCCGCGCTCTGAACAACAGCAGCTGGGCCTTCTTGCCCATGCCCTGTTCCTGCCTGAGCAGCGCAAGGGCGATTAAGGGCCTTGCGTCATTTGGAGATTCCGCCGCCAGTGCGTTGTAAAGGGCTGCGGCTTTCTCTGTCTGACCACTCTGGCGTTGCACGTCTGCAAGCAGCAGGCCAGTGGTCAGTCGTTGCCCCCGCGGCTGGCTGTTGAATGTTGCTTTGAGTAGGCCCACCACGGCGGATCCTCTGCCGCTGTCAAGCTCCAGAAGTGCCTTCAGCTCCAGAACCTCCAGCTTCTGGGGATGAAGGGTTAGCAGGCGATTGATCTCCTGCCGCGCACCATCAAGGTCCCCCTCAAAGCGTTTGAATTCGGCGATCATCAATGGCCAGATCAGTGCCTTGGGTTCCTGATTGCTCAGTTGCTGCAGCAAGCCAAGGGCCTGCTCAGGGCGTTCAAGCACGATCAGCCTTTCCAGGAGTCGACGCTGTTCCGCCGGGTTCAGGTCATCCTGCTGCTGACGCGCCAGCAGCAACTGCACCTCGGCGTCCAACCTCTTGTGGTTGCCATCGGCTGATGCTTTTGGCGCCAGACTTTGGGCGGTAAGCCAGCCAACCACTGCTGCTGTGATCAGGGCGATGCTGATCAGGAATGGCCGGCGGTTATGCAGGAGTCCTTGTCGAGGACGCGCCAAGAAGGTTTGGGATTCAATGTCTCAGTCTTAGCGGCTTCGGAGCGCCTGGCTAGAGTCTTGAGCGGCTGAGTGAATGGCCTTGTTTTTCGATGCGCGATCATCCGATTCCCCAGGTCACTGAGCCGCTTCAATACCGGGCCATTGGTCTGGTCAGAGGGACCTACCTGCCTGCAGATCCTGAGCAATTCACCCGGGGGCGACTTGTGGCTCCTGATGGTGCAGAGATAGAGACGGTCGTTCTCGGCAGGGTGATGACGCTGATGCGACGTCACCTGGCCATGGATGAGCCCCATCTCTGGGTCGTTTACCCACGCTGCCGTGAGTCAGAGCATCTTCATCTCCAGATCGCAGGCATCTGGGAGCCGAGCACCCTTTCCGCTCATCCCTCAGCAGATGAAGGAGAACAAGGTTCTGCAGCTGCCGCTGGCGCAGATGCAGACGCTGCTGAACAGGATCAACTTCCGGAGGGAGACGATTACTTCTCGATTCGTGGAGAGTTGATTTTCACCAGACCAGAGACCGGTGAGCTTGTCGTCAAGGTTCGCCAGAAACCACGCTCTGATGGAAGTCGTCCGCTGCCCTTCAAGTTGCAGTTGAGGGGCGAGATGCCTCTTCAACACTTGCGTCACTTCGTCAGCCTTGATGTTCGGCGCCAAGGGCAGCAACTGATGCTTGAGAGCCATGAGGTGATCGGACCGATGCCCACCCGCGGTGGCAAGGGGAGGTCTGGCCGCCCTGCACCTGGCCGCCCTGCATCTGGTCGACCTGCACCTGTCCGACGCAGTGCTCGGGAAGACAAGCCAGGCAGCTGATGCAGAGCCTCGCTCCCTCGTCTCGGCTTCAGGGAGATGGCTCCAGGGCTTTGATGGCTGTGAGCTGGCCGTGAACAATCCCCTGGCTGTGAACAAGGCGATGCATCTGAACGATGCCCTGGCTGTGATGGCCATCCCTGTGCAGAGGCTTCCTGTCGACACTCTCTGCTGTCTTCAGGCTGATGCTTCCCGGCTGAGGCGATGACAACCCTGTTCATTGACTGCCCTACAGGGTTGGCGGGGGACATGCTGCTCGCCGCTCTGCTCGATCTCGGTGTGCCTCGCGCGGTGATTGATGAGCCACTGCAGTTGATCGGGCTCGGTGAGGCCTATGGGTTGAAGATCAAAGAGGAACGCAGTGATGGACTCCGGGGCTTGAAGCTGACCGTTGAGGCACGGGAGGGGGCACCACCGCTGCGACGCTGGCAGGAGATCCGGGATCTGATTGCAAGGGCCCACTGGTCTGATGCTCTGCGGACAAGGGTCATGGCCGTGTTCTCTGCTCTTGCCGAGGCCGAGGCCTTTGTCCATGGCACGGCTGTTGAGGAGGTTCATTTCCACGAGCTTGGCGCGATTGATGCCCTGGTTGATGTGGTGGGAGTGTGTGCGTCCATCGATTACATCAAGCCTCTAGGGATCATCAGTGCGCCGCCGCCTGCAGGCCGTGGGCAGGTGAAAACGGACCATGGCCTTCTACCTGTTCCCGTGCCAGCGGTGCTTGAGCTTGCGCGTCGCCATCGCATTCCCCTCCTCGGAGGTGAGGCTTATCCCCCCGGAGAACTCACCACGCCAACGGGGTTGGCCTTGGTCGCCGTGCTGGCGTCAAGCTTCGGTCAGCCCTCCTCCATGGGCATCACTGAGATCGGCATCGGTCTGGGGCACAGGCGCCTAGATCGGCCCAACCTGCTGCGCATCTGTGCACTGGAGTCGTCTGAATGGCCTCGCCATAGCGGGGATGAAGGGGATCCCAAGGATGGGGAGGGGATCTGTCGGCAGTCGGTGGTGGTTCAGGAGGCCTGGATCGATGATGCAACGGCGGAAGATCTCTCGGCATTGATGGATCAGTTGCGTTGTGGGGGTGCTCTGGAGGTGTTGAGTGCGCCGGTGTTGATGAAAAAGGGCCGGCCTGGAGTTGCGATCACAGCCCTGGTCAGACCTGAACATGCCGCTGCCTTGAGACGGCTTTGGTTTATGCATGGATCCACACTGGGGCTGCGTGAACGTTCGCAGGAGCGTTGGCTGTTGCCGCGACGGCTGGGGGTCTGCCCCACTCCCTGGGGAGATGTGCCGGTCAAGCAAGTGAGGCGTCCGGATGGACGTCTTTCGATCAAGCCGGAAGCCGATGCTCTGATTCAGCTCAGCTGTGAAACGGGCCGCTCTGTTGATGAGCTGCGTCTTGAGGTGTTGAAGGCCTCGGCCGCTTTCGTCACGGAAGCGGATTGGTCATGGTGAATCTCAAGCCTGGGCAGAGGCTGCGGCAGCTGATCCCCACAATCCGCCGTGTCTCATTGCCCGGTGGACTGCGGCTCTGGATCACCCTGGCCAGCATCAGCTTCGTGGCGGTTGCGCTGTTCAGCCATGCAGCACAACTGCGCCGATTGAGCCTGGCTGGTGGTGGTTGGTGGTGGCTTGCTCTCGGTGTCGGTTTCAGCTGGGGAAGCCTGATGGTCAATGCGCTCGCCTGGCGGGTGCTTATGGATTGGCTGGGCCACAGGCCTGATGGGGTGCCCCTGATCCCCCTGTATCTGCGCAGCAATCTGCTCAAATACCTCCCCGGCGGTGTCTGGCATTTTGTTGATCGAATCAGGGCGCTGCGCCCTGCGATCGGGTCGGGGCCGGCTTTGGCGGCGGTGATGCTTGAACCCCTGTTGATGGCAGCTGCCGCTCTGCTGCTGGTGCCCCTGGGGGGCTGGCAGTCTGGCCTTGCCCTGCTTTGTTGCCTGCCAGCTGTTCTGTTGATTCCCCGTTGGCGGGAACCCTTGCTGCGTCGACTTGAGAAGGCCAAGGTCAAACAGCTTGACCGGGTTGATCAAGCCCTGGTGGGGAGCTTGGATCCTGAGCTGCTCGGCAGTGGTCGAGAGGGGTATCCATGGTGGCCTCTTGGCATGGAGATGGCCTTTCTGCTCTGCAGATTTGCCGGATTCTGGTGCTGTGTCACGGCGTTCTCCCTCGGGCCCAGTCTGGGCTGGGGGGAATGGGTGTCTGGCTTTGCGCTGGCCTGGACGATCGGACTTGTGGTGCCGGCGGCCCCAGGGGGCCTCGGCGTGTTTGAGGCCGTGCTGTTGCTGGCCCTGGGTGCAGAGGTGTCTGAGGGGCCGTTACTTGCTGTGGCGCTCAGTTACCGGGTGATCGTGACCCTTGCCGATGGCCTGGCTGCGGTTGGGGTCGCCGGAGATCGAATTCTGCTCAGTCGCTGGGGGCCGCCACAGCCAAGGTCTTTGCCTTGAGCCAAGTTCAGCCCTGCCAGGGTCGCCCCGACCTGTCCTGCTGATTGTTGTTTTTGGGCTCGGCAGCGAGGCTCAGCCATCGGATGATTTGCTGTTCAGTTCGCAGCTGCTGCTGTGATCTTCTCGGTTGGTTTCCAGCTGAATCGTGGTGTGGGCAATGCCCAGCTTTGCCATGGCCAGTTGCGCCTGGTTGAGCAGATCAGGATCCTGACCAGCTGCGTCAACCGGTCGCACCAGGTGGGCTGTCAGCGCCACTTTTGAGGTGCTGATTCCCCAGATATGCAGATGATGCACATCGCTTACGTCAGGGAGTTGTTTGAGCTCGGCAAGCACGGACTCGATGTTGATCCGGCTGGGGATCCCATCAAGACTTTCTGCCAGGGCTTCCCTGATCAGGTCCACCCCCATCCAGCCCACGGTGATCCCCACCCCCACGCCGGTGAGTGCATCCACCCATGACCAGCCCGTGATCTGAATGATCAGGGCGCTGAGCAGCACGGCTGCTGAAACGGCGGCATCAGACAGCAGATGCATCACGGCTCCACGTCGGTTGAGATCGTGGTGATGATCGTTGCCAAACAGGCCTGCCGAGATCAGATTCACCGCAAGCCCTGCAGCGGCGGCCCAGGCCACTGGTCCGGGGTGAATCTCCACCGGTCTGCCGAACCGTTGAATGGATTCAACGCACACCACTGCGGCGGCCATCAGGATCAGAATCCCATTGATCAGGGCGGCAAGTTGGCTGCTTCGGCCGAACCCGTAGGTGTAGCGCCCTGATGGCGAGAGCCGACTCAGCCCTTCAGCTCCCCAGCCAAGCAGCAGCCCCAGCACGTCCCCCAGGTTGTGCACGGCATCACCGATCAGGGCCACTGATCCGAACGCCATGCCGATGACGATCTGAAGGCCGGTCAGGCTGGAATTGAGCAGAATCGCCCAGCGAAAGGCTTCTCTGGAACCTGCTCTGCTGGGTTGAGGCCCTGAGTCCCCATCGCTGTGATGGTGTTCAGATTTTGGCTGGGGAGCGTGATGGTGGTGATTCAAAACCGTTGCCCTCTGTCTTCCAAGGGTGAACCTGCCGAGAGAATTTCGGCACCGGGCTTGGCTGGATGGATTCGCAAGGCAGGAGCTGATTGGCTTGCCATCTCAGCAGCCCT
>DASCPR010000014.1:0-2441 GCA_036012625.1 Prochlorococcaceae cyanobacterium Fu_MAG_50 | reverse complement strand
CAGAAACACTCTCACCGCCGTAGGCCTTGACGCCGAGACGCTTGGAGTTGGAGTCGCGTCCGTTACGTGTTGAGCCTGTGCCTTTCTTGTGAGCCATGGGGAGTCAGAAATCGATTGCTGTGGATGGGCGACTGTTGTCTGCGAGCTGAATCAACTCAGCTGATGCTCTTGCCACCAACGGAGATGGACTCAACCATCACCCTGGTCAGTTCCTGTCTGTGGCCATTCTTGCGCCGGGTCTTCTTCTTGGGGCGCATTTTGTAGACAATCAACTTTGGGCCTCGCCTGTGCGCCATCACCTTCAAGGCAACACTGGCTCCTTTGACGTAGGGCGTGCCAAGGGTCGTTCCCTTGGCATCCCTGACGAGAAGTACGTTCTCAATGGTGACTGTCTCGTCAACATCTGCATGGAGGCGATCCAGGTCGTAGTAGCGGTTTGGCTGCAGCCAGAATTGCTGCCCTGAGGCCTCAACGATGGCGTAGCTGCCTTGCGCGGCCTCAGCGGGGGCCGAGGCTTGCTTGGATTGTTCTGGCTTGGGCGAGTCGGCCATGGTGATAGGACGCAGTCAGGCTCGAAGCCTCAGCATCTAGGCGCTCAGCCAGGATCTGAAGAGTTCGATTCGTTGGCCTGAGCCGCAATCGAAAGACAAACAAAGATCTTCACGCTTCGAGGTACCGTTCGTCAAGATTCAGCCTAGGAATATCCGAACTGGCTGATGGCCAAACCGGCGCTCACGATTGCTCTGATATTGGGTACGCCCTCAGTGATTGAGGCCTGTTATCAATGGCTTCCCCCCAATCGTTATCAACCTCTCCAATTGAGCCTGCCTCAACAGGAGGGTGATCTGGTGGGCCTTCTGGAGGTTCAGAGGGAGGCCATCGATGCGATTGTGATCGATCAAGCTCTGCTGAATGACAGCATTCGTCAGTCCTTGCTGGAGCAGGGACTTCTCTTCCCTGCCGTAGTTATTGGTGGGGTGACGGGGCATGTGGACTTTCACCCGGAGGAGGTTCACCTGCCTGCAGATCAGCTCGAACAGCTTGGCTACAACGTTGATGCAGCCATATCCCGGTTCCTGCGTCATGGCCAGAAGGAGGACCGTGAAGATGAGGGGCAACCCGCCAGGGAAGGGGAATCACTTGCCGGATCGGATGCCTGGAAGCTTTCGCGTCGCCTGGAGGAACGTCTCGGATATATGGGGGTTTTCTACAAGCGTGATCCCTCCCGCTTCCTTGCCAACCTGCCTCCCAAAGAGAGAAGGGAACTGAATCAATCCCTGCAACGCACCTACCGGGATCTGTTGATCAGTTATTTTCGAGACCCCGCAGCAGCCAACCAGGCCCTTGAAAGTTTCGTAAATACATCCTTTTTCGGTGATCTGCCGATCACCCGTGCGGTGGAGATTCATATGCACATGATTGACGAGTTCGGTAATCAACTCAGACTTGAAGGACGCAAGAACGATTTCCTTCAGGACTACCGCCTGGCGCTTCTTGATGTGATGGCCCATCTCTGTGAGATGTATCGACGCTCTATTCCCGCTGACATTCCCCTCACAGCTCCAAGTTCAGTCAGATCCAGCCGTGATGCATCAGATACCCCGGAGGTTTCCTCATGAGTCCACGAAAGACCTACATCCTCAAGCTCTATGTCGCAGGCAATACGCCCAATTCCATGCGGGCCCTCAAGACCCTGCGCAATATTCTTGAGACGGAGTTTCGGGGCGTGTATGCCCTCAAGGTGATCGATGTGCTCAAGAATCCTCAACTCGCAGAGGAGGACAAGATTCTTGCCACACCGACCCTCGCCAAGATCCTGCCCCCACCGGTTCGGCGGATCATCGGTGATCTGTCCGATCGGGAGCGGGTTCTGATTGGTCTTGACCTTCTCTACGATGAGCTCGCGGACAGCGCCCTCTCCTCAACCTTGCGCGATGCGTTGGAGGATGAAGACGTGGAGTCGCCAGATTCTTAAGCCTCGCGGGGCAACCCCTCAAGCCATTGTGCTTTCTACCTAGCGTTGAGTCAGTGCCCTGTAACCATGCATTTTCCTAGCGATAGCGGCCCGGCCCATATGCAGGTGCAGAAACTCCCGACCGGGATCGAAGGTTTTGATGAGGTGTCTCAGGGGGGGTTTCCGATTGGTCGCAGCACTTTGATCAGTGGAACCTCGGGAACTGGGAAGACGGTGTTCTCCCTGCATTTCCTCCACAACGGTATCTGTCAATTCGATGAGCCAGGTATTTTCGTCACCTTTGAGGAGTCTCCTCTCGATATTCTCAGAAACGCAGCCAGTTTTGGCTGGAACCTTCAGGAGATGGTTGAACAGGATAAATTATTCATTCTTGATGCATCACCTGATCCCGACGGACAAGATGTTGCCGGTAGTTTTGATCTTTCGGGCTTGATAGAACGCATTAATTATGCGATTAGGAAATACA
>DASCPR010000013.1:0-7494 GCA_036012625.1 Prochlorococcaceae cyanobacterium Fu_MAG_50 | reverse complement strand
ATCCTCGAGTTCCTGACGCTCTAAGGCACTGAGTTCGGCTGGGAAAGCGCCGGTAGGGGGTAAGACAGGCATCGATGAAACAGTCTCAACTTGGCTTGGGAGCAAAGGCTCCGTTGGTTTAAGCCTCGCTGCTGAGCCCGGCTCTTGGCATCCCCCATTCGGGGGATTGAGACGCCGCTGCAGCTGCAAAGCGGAGTGAGTCGGGCACCGTTATTGCCAGCTCCATCAAGTCTTGATCATTTTTGGCGGCTTTGAAAGGGGCAAATCTTCCCTTTTTCGCCGGCTGGAGGTGGGCTTTTGCTTGGGGGCAAGCGCTTGAACAGCTTGCTCTCAACTCTTTGGCCGGGCAAGGACCATGGTTCTTGGAATGGATTCGGTCTTATTCAGTTTGGGCTTCCCACTTGTGTGAGGAGCTCACTTACGCCCAATGCCGTGGCCTCGATATTCATCGCAGCTTCTACTGCCTTGACTGCTGCAGAGAGCACGGTGGGTAGCTCACGACCTCGAAGCATCTCACCCTCCTCAAGTTGTTGCTGAAGACTTCTCATTGCCAATATCAGCATCCCCTCAGCCAATGAGGCCATTCGCTGCGCACGTTGAAGCTGCTCTTGCCTGAACGCCTCGAGAGATTGTTGGTGGCTCTCTAACGTCACATCTCTCCCCTGGCTGGAGATCTGACTTAGTAGTGAAGCGTCATAAGCCTCAAGCCGTTGCTTCCAGTTCCATTGCTCAGATCGCCTTCTAAGGGTTGACTCAGAGCAACCTGCCAACTCAGCGGTTTTACGAAACAATCGTCCCGGGCCCAGGTCTCGATGGATCAGGAGCTGGCTGTAGGCGTCAGCGGGTTCACCTGGAAGTTGAGGGAAGGCCACAGTGATACAAAGCAATGATTACGTCAGGTTTCCAACGGTGATCAATTGGCGTCAGGTGGAGTCAGTTCAGAGCAGCAATGCGCACTGTCAGCGATATCACCGTTGTCAGCAAGCCAGCTTGGACTGATGGCGCAGACGCGGCTCTGCAAGTACTTGGCCAACTAATTCTTGCTGTTGGCAGAGAATGCAAACAACGTGCTTTTCCTGCTGGTAGCTGGATCTTCCTGGTTCTGAATGATCCTGAACAAACTGACCTTTAGGTCTAGCTGTCGACAACTTCATGGATGGGCTCACCTTTTTGTGAGCCTTTTCAGAGGATTGGGATACCTGAAAAGAGTCTGGCTAAGAAACTACCCCTCAAATTAAACCTGCCTGGATTTGGCTTCTTACCTAGTCACCCGTGGGCTTTTGGATGTATGGATGTTCATCACGATACATAGGGAAAACAGGCTCGGAACACTTTTGAGCTTCGCGTTAAGCGCGCAGCATCACATACCGAGAACTTGAATGACTTACAGGCTCAAAAGCGGTTCAGGCCGCAACAATCCATGCCCCATCTGTGGGCGGGATGCCGATGGCGATTGTCGCATCGGGAAAGATCATGTCTTCTGCCACTACGGCAGGACGTTCTTCCCTCCCGATCTGAAATCTGGAGAGACCACCCAAGGAGTTGATGGTCAGACCTGGGCCTTCACTGGAGACACAAAGGATGGCCGATGCGCTGCCTTCACCCTGGATAAGCCCCTGGATGGCAATGCCCCTGTCCTTCCTCCCGTCAGGATCGAGACGGCTCCCAAGATTGAGTTGGCATTACTCCCACAAGCCCCCAAGGAGCCACCTGCTCGCCTTCCTGATGGTAAGAAACTGAGCTACAGCGAGCGTCAATTCATCATTCACGACAAGAAGAAGTTCTATGTGAAGCATGAAGATGAAAACGGTGAGATCCACTCCAGCAAGGGAGATGATCCCTGGCCCCTATACCGCCAGCAGGACGCTCTTGATCATGCCAAGCACCTCTGGATTGTCGAGACCGAGGGCGAGAAGTGTTGTTGCTGGGTGATGGCAGCTGGCTATGTCTGTGTCTCGCAGCCTGGTCACGATCGCAGCCGTGAAGTTGTGGCCCGCCGCTATAGCGAACTGAAGGCGGCAAAAGTCGCCGGGATCGTCTTCATTGCGGATAACGACTCACAAGGCGATAAGTACGCCCAGACCTTTGCTCAGGCTGCGTCTGATGTCGGGTTTCCGTTTCGTTGGATCAAGGCGACAGATCTCTGGTCTGATATGCCGCTTGGTGGGTCAATTGATGACGCCACAGGCACTGCCAAAGACCGTTTTGCAGCGGTTTTCTCTGCAGTTGTCGAAGACGAGACAGGTGCCGTCTTGCGCTCCCTGATGCCCTCCCCAGAGCCTCAGGAAGCCATCCAGGGAAGTGATATTGAACAGCTTGAAGACTTCGCAGTCGAGGCACTCTCTTATCCGCTGGAACATCGCAATCCGATGATCCGCAAGAAAGCCAAGCGCCTTGGCATTCCTGTTAGTCCTCGGGATGTTGACCGAATCCTTCGCAAGGCAAGATCAAATAGAGACAACCGTGGCGCCATCCGCCACAAAAGGGGGAGAACTCTTGATTCAACCCCTACGCCATGGCTCTGGGAAGATCTCCTGATCGGCGGAGCAATCAATGTTTTAGGAGCACTGCCGAAGGTTGGTAAGACTTCCTTCCTGGTCCGTGCAATTGCCGCCTGGCACCACGGCGCTGGGAGCTTTTGTGGCAAGAACTTCGCTGGTAAGTGTCCCCCGGTGATCCTTATCGGCACTGATCAACCTCAAGGTGATTGGTCGCGGATGCTGCAGGCAGCTGATCTTTATGCAGGATCAGACCCTGATGGAATCACCACGCCTATTCGCCAGATCTGGACGATGGAAGACGGTGTATGCCTTGATGAAGAAGGGTTGGAAGTTCAAGAAGAACTTGCCAAGGACTATCCAGATGCAATCTTCGTCGTTGATTCGGTTGCGGCCTGCGTTTCTAGCCCTCTGGGGATTCCCGAGGAATCGCCAGACATTGCGGAGCCGCTTCGATCACTTCAGGCAAAGGTTGGCCCATACGGTGGAACAACGATCTTCATTGCTCATGCCGGCAAGGGCAGGGCCGGAGAAGATCCGATCTGCTCACTCCGTGGCTCAACAGCACTCCCCGCTGTTGCTTCGCAGGTACTGGGGCTCTCCCGGATGACTGATGTTCCAGATGATCGGCGCATCCTGCTCCAGACCCAGGGCCGCGGCGGCAACCCACAAAAGCTCCTCCTGTCCCGTGATGAGCAAGGCAATTTTGCTTGTGATGGTGATGCTGCGGAGGCATTACTTGCCCAATGCCTCCAGGTGGCTGAGGCCAAGCTCACAGAGGAACAGTCTGAACTCCTTGGATTGATCCGCTCAAGGGCTGAACAAGGGCTTGCGACTTCACTGCAGGATGCTGTCATTCATGCTCATGAAGACCACAAGGACCGCAAGGCAAAGGACCGGGCCAGACGCCGGCTGCAGGCCATCGAGAAACGTGGACTTATTACAAGCAAGACAGAATCCAATGGCCTTGGCCGGATTGCCCTCTGGTCTCCGTTAGGTGCGATGACCAGGGCCACCTCTCAGAGCATGTCACAAGCATCAAATGCATCACAACTCTCTAATACCAAGGGTTGTGATGGTATTGAGGGGTTTGATGGATGTACGGGGGTGCCCCATGTTCCTGAAGTTGGACAACCTCAAGGACAGATTCCTAGCAAGGATCAACCTTCAGACCATCAAAGCGCTGTTCTGATTGCCAATCAGACCCTTCGCTCAGAACTTGGTCGCAATCCTGAAGCCAAGGAGATCCTTGGCTTCTGCCGCAACCAGCGTGATCTCAACAAGGGAACTTCCCTGGAAGCCATCTACCAGGAGGTGCTACTTCGTGCCCTGCCTGGCATCAAGGCAGTACTGGAGGCTCTCTCATGAATTCCTCTGAACGCTTCACAGGTGGCTCTCCTGAGTGCGCTGACTACATCTGCCTGGCCTCTGATGATTGTTGCCGCAATCCGGAGGCTGCCTTGATCTGGCTGCAGTCAATTTTCCCTGATGAGCTGTTGGTCAATACCTTCACTTCTCAGGATATGAACCTACTCAGCTTCTGTATTAACTGCTCTACTAATTCTGAACAATGAATTACGCTCTCTCTTTTCCAGCTCCTATCTCGTACTTAAAACTACCCAGCCGTATCCTGATATTGAACCTTTTTAGTGCTTACATGGATGGGTTGACCTTCTCTGAGCTTTTTACTCGTCTGGCAGCAGGGGGGATGCCCAGGATTGATTTTGCTGGTTTAGGCCTCGAATTGTTGACGAAGCTTGACTTCAGTTCGCCTGGTAGTTGATTTGATTCTCAGTAAGGCCGGCAGCCTCTGTTAGCCACACTCCGTTAACAATATTTTTTCTACTGTTGCAAATTGATTTGGGCTTCAATGCCCGGATGGCAATCTTTTGATTACGTAGGTAATTTTTTTAGAGATAGAGAATGCGACAACGCTCCCCCACCTATTGAGTGACTTGAGTTAAACCATGTCTTGAATTGCCCTCATGCTTGCGGATAGCCGTTGATCAGATAATCGGGGAGTTCTTCGACCCCCCCCCCGATTAATCAATGGGAACTACACCTGATCAGCCTTTCATTGGCCTCCTACGTGCCTCCTTCTTCGCTTCCTTGCGATGAAAGCGTTCAGCTGCACGACGGATTTCCCTCGATGACTTCCTATGAATGCGGCCGCCCTCAACTGATGGGTTGGGGTCCTTGACGATATCTGAAAGACCGAAGGGCACGACGTGCCGTCCTTCTCCAATACAACGAAATAAAGAGAATGAATGATTCATTGATTTAAGGTTTTGGTGGTAAAGGATTTTGAAGCTGAATTCAATTTAGGAATTAACCATTGGTGTTCTCCAAGTAGGTCTCAATCTCAGCAGCAAGTTGTTGCTGCCTTTCTGCATGAAATTTGGTTTGATCAACCTGCCATTGGCGGATGGCAGGGATGTTCCATAACAGCCGACCGCCGGGAGATCCAGTGGCATAAATCCAATGTTCACCGGCGATAAAGTTGCAAGCTGACTTCTTGGCGCGAAGCCAGCTCACCGAGACACCAAGCGTGGTGGCGGCATTGTTCGTATCGAACAAGAGTTGATTTGTCATGGGATATGACACAACCTTTTGTCAGTACTGAAAGCAAGAGCGATGGAGCTCCTAATCAATACTTGGCAATAGATTTGTGTTGAGGCAGATGAATACCTTCAGGGACATCATGGAAGGTTTTTCTTGATTCCCAGTTGCGTCATACTTCGGCGATTCAATCAGCGCCCTGATTGAAACCTGACACCACAGACTCTCTGATTCGTCCCGTCGAACCCGCCAGAGGAGCTGTGAGCCAGCCCTGGCGATCGGATAAGGCCTTGAGGAGCACGGGAGCTGAACCCTCAAATCCTTGATGTTTTTTGTGAGGGAATCAAGAACACTGCCCCTAAAGGGTACCCGGATCTTTACCCGAAGTCGGATGGAGTCACCGCTGGCGTTCTCAGGGGCAAAGGAGTTGTCTGCTTGAGGAGGCAGAACCAATGGTCTCAGCTTGGGGAAGCTCGCAATAGCCTCCTCTGAAGACTGGTTGGATCAGAACCTCCTTGGAGAAGAAGCTCTGCATCACATCCCTTTCTTTTCAAGCGGATCATGATTTGTGTGCGCAAAACCAATTTCCTTGCGCACATCTTGCGCACAGCTCAGTTGGTCATTCGCTGAGATCCCAGTCGGGGCGACAGGATTCGAACCTGCGACCTAGTGCTCCCAAAGCACCCGCGCTACCAAGCTGCGCCACGCCCCGTAAGTCAAAGATTATAGAGCCTCGTGGGCCACCCACATTTGCAAAATGGCTTCTTTATTGGCAGTAGCTCCAACTTTAGCTCATACAATCTGAAAACCCCTGCAAATAATCTTTAAAGCTATTTTTAAACGTGTTGGGTTAGGTACAAATAGTCACGGTCAATCTCTCCGCTATTTAAAGAGGACGTGATCAGCTTCCTGCTTCGGCTTCTCGGATCCATACATTTTGTACAACAAAAGTACTCACGGTACTGGCATCCTGACTATGGTAAGAGTGTCTCTCTCTAGGATGCAGCATGCACTGCATTAGTTGATTATGTGGTTGTTGCAATGGCCGATTCGCGCCTTGATTCTCCTTCTGGTTACTGCCTTACCCCTGGGAGTTGAAATGAGCAGTTTCGGCACTGCACTGCTTTCCGCCGTGGTTATTGGACTGCTTGGCACCGTTTTGATCTGGCCATTGAAGCTGATTTTGGGGCCTGTTTGGGCAGTCACCTCTGTGGCAGGACTGATCAGCCCTGTCTCTTTCCTTTTCAATTGGTTGATCACCGTGATCCTGTTTGGCCTGGCTGCCTGGTTAATTGACGGATTCAGGTTGAGAAATGGCTTTGTCAGCGCCATCCTTGGCGCCATCGCTTACAGCGTCCTTAGTACTGTTGCGCTACGGGCATTGGGTCTTGCAGATGTTGATTTCACCCGTGCAGCACTCATCTCCTAACCCTGATAGTCGGCAACCATCTTCTTTGACTTTTCAATATGCCTGGCACGCTTTAGATATAACTGATGCCTGCTTTTGCAGAGAGATTGTATTAACATTGATCTTTAGAGGCTGATTAAATTTACGATCCATCCTTCCAGCCTTAAGCCTTCTGAAGCTGAAGCATCGATTAGATAGCGCAACCTGCCATCTCGGGGCGGTAGCCGCCAGCTTCTCTTTTCAGCATCAGCGCGCCCTTCGAAAGCACAGCTGATCTCCTAACCCGACCATTAAGACATCGAAAAGTCAGGCAAATTGGCGGCACGATCATTTGACTGATCTGAGCTGACCAATGGCTTGCGGTTGAGCCGTTCAGGTCTTTCAGCTTCCCCTTGCTCTGACCAGGTTGGCGACTTCAAGGCATTCTCATCCTGCTAGGTCAATTTAAGTCATCAAGCCATCACCTATTTCGGCTTCTGCTGAGGGGGTTGACCTCGACCCCTTCAGACTGAAGACCGTAGAATCACTTAGGCCCAGAAGCCAGCGAGGTGCTCCAGTTTGGACCCATCACAACGTTCTCCTACGCAAAACGTTCAGGCAACGACCATTGATTTCAATCTGCGATGGCATAACCAGAAATAACCGATACCCTCAATTTATAAACATGGTCTTCACATCATTATGATCGACCCCATCACCCTCACCGCTGAGCCTGTAAGCGTTGACTCTCCTGCTTCATCCCAAGGCACAGACAGCCATGAAGAGGGTTTTAACTTTTCTGAGCGCTACCGCGAGGTTCTTGGCATCCTCAACGAAACTTTCAAGAATGTTGACTGGGCTCAGATGGGGAAAATCGGCAAGGTGGCCGGTATTTCAGCGGCAGCAATCGTTGCCCTGATCATGGTCAAGGGCATTCTTGACACCATCAATGTGCTTCCCCTCGTTCCAGGTTTGCTTGAGCTGCTCGGCGTTGTGGTTCTAGGACATTGGAGCTGGCAGAATCTCACCACAAGTGAGAAGAGAACGGCT
>DASCPR010000012.1:0-2769 GCA_036012625.1 Prochlorococcaceae cyanobacterium Fu_MAG_50 | reverse complement strand
AACTGTTTCTGCAGGAAGAGGAAGAAGCTCTGGCCCTGGGGGCCGTGATGGCGATTGAATGGCCGGAGCGGTTGACAGCTGATCTGCCGGATGCCTGGCATCTGCAACTGCAGCACCGGCAGCAAGGTGGACGCCTTGCTCGCCTACGACCACCGGGAGCAACTAATTTCAAACCATGACCTTGGCTCAAACAACCTGACTTAAATCACTTGCTTTAAACAAGCTGGCGTGAATAATTTGCAAGTCTGCTTCTATGAATTTCGCCTTGATCAATGGATCATGACAACAAGACGACCTAACTCCAGCAAAACTCAATTTGAAAAATTAAACTTTTGAATTCATGAGTTTTGATATTCATGAATTTAGGCACATTCCGGTCTTACCTTTCACCCGATGGTTCAATCCGCATCAAGGTGGTCCCCTATGGCCTAACTGGGATCATGCCCTTGAGCAAAGGCATTGCAGAGATGGTAAGCCAAATGACATACCACCAGAAGTTCCAAGCGATGAGGATCTCTTTGCAACCGGCAATTCTGGATTCTGGTGCGGACCAATCCATTACCATTTCGGCCACCAGATTCTGGAATTCAGCACGAGGATACCCGTCTATGTGAATCACCTGCAAGAGAATCAAAAGCTCATTTTTGGTACACACAAGAATCAAAGCGAGTTTCTTGTGGATCAGCCAATCTTTTTCCGGCAAATTCTTGAGTGGTACGAAATACCCGAGAGATCCGTAGTGATCTCAGCGACTCCAACAATCTTTAAAACATTATCCTGCGCCAAGCAACAGGAACAATGGCTAGACGTGCCAGGCAATGAAAACTACATAGAACTACTCTCAAAGCATGCTGCAAAACGCCTCAATCACCCTCGTAGCAAAGGATTGAAAGCCTATGTCTCAAGAACCTGCCTTCAAGACAAAACCATGGCAGGAGAAGGTTACTTGGAAGAATTTCTGGCCGCAAACGGGTTTACTATTATCCACCCTGAGAAAATCTCGCTGATTGAGCAGTTGTCAACCTATAATGATGCAGATCTATTGCTATTCTCCGAGGGGAGTGCTGTACACTGCCTGCAACTCCTGGGCAAGATTAAAGCAAGAATCGCGATCCTTAGCAGACGCAAAAATCGCCCAATTGCAGAAAAAATCCTATCAACCAGGAGTCAACACGTTGAGCACTTTGACAATATTAAAGGCATCCTTGATACAGTCTGGGCAGACAATAAGATTGCCCACTGGAAGGCTTTGACTCTGCTGAGGCAAAAGGGCCTGAAAAGAACCCTGCGATCTTTGGGTGTAGAGATGACCCACTGGAGCAACGACGATTTCCAGAATGCTGTTGAAAACGACATCAGAAGTTGGATCAGCACCCAACTGCAACGCCCGAACTTTGAGGAAAACAACGGCATCAAAGTTCTTAAACGCAGTCTGAACGCATTAAACATGCGTTCAAGCTCTTATCTCAATGGCATGAGCAAGTAAAAAACAATCAGCCCAGAGGCCTGATCCTTCCATCTTCAGTCTTCGCTGCTGAGCCCAAAAAGGTTTCCACCTGCTCGGTGGTGGGCTGGGGATCAATCCCACCAGCGCCTTGACAGACCAATGCACCGCAGGCGGCGGCATAGCGAATGATCTGCTCGACCCGCTGCTGCTCACCAACAGCAGGAGGCGCAGTCAAGAGCTGATGCAACATCCCGGCGGTGAAGGCATCCCCTGCACCGGTGGTATCGACCACGAGCGGAGGAGCCAGAACATTCATCCTGCCCTTGCAGCCCTGGATGAACCAACGGACGGGATTGGCACCATCGGTGACCACCACATCGGGTTTCTGCTGAAGAGTGCTGGCAATCAGCTCAGGGTCATCACTAGCGAAGAACCAGAGCGCTTCCTCCCTGGCCAGCTTGAGTAACGACGCCTGGGCAAACAAGGGTTTGATCGCTTCGATGGCCGCGGCATCCGGGCCACTATCGGGGGCACTGGCTGCATTCCAGAAGGTGGGGCGCCAGTTCACATCCAGGGCAATCGGGAGTCCACTCTCCACGGCCTGCGCCACACACCAGAGCAATGCCGAGGCAGACAGTGGCGATGCCAGGGGAATCGAGCCGATCAACAACCACTGGGCACTGCCCCTCAGGCATGACCATTGATCAGCAATCTCCTGTTGAGCAAACGCCTGATCAGCAAAGCCGTCCCCACGATCACCGTCGAACCCCTGAAAGACCCGATCGCCATCGCGATCACGGCGCACCAGCACGATCCGACTGGGACGGATCTGATCCACCTGCAGCGCCCCAAGCTCTACCTTCCGCTCTGCAAACAAACCACGAAAGCTGCTGCCAATCGCGTCATCACCAAGCCTGCCAAGGAAGGCAACCGGTGTTCCCAGCCGCGCCAAACCACAGGCCACATTGGCCGGTGCACCACCAAGCCGATCATCTACGGGCTGATCAACCCCAGGATCGCCGCCGGGAGGGCCAAGGCGATCCACCAACGCCTCCCCCAAACAGAGAACACGGGGTTCAGACACTGATGAGGCCATACTCAGCTGATCCTGCTATGGGACAGATTGGCCACAAGCACAACGATGGCAGCAGGATTGCAACAGACAAACACGTTGCCTGCAGCATCTGCTATTGGCACCATCTCCAGGCCTCTGGAAGATGCCTGTAAGAGCCCAGGCATTAAACAAGAAACAACCGTTTCAAACAGCCAAGAGTTCAAAGCTCGGTTCACAGAATCCAGAGACACGAGCAATGATTCCTAGC
>DASCPR010000011.1:0-6128 GCA_036012625.1 Prochlorococcaceae cyanobacterium Fu_MAG_50 | reverse complement strand
CTCCACCAACTGGGCTGGCAGGTGACGATCGAGACATGGCAGGAACCGCTGTCGATGAAGGTTGACAGCGAGCTTGAAGATCGATGGCTAAGCCCTGGTTGTGCCTACCGATCAGAGATTGCCGATTCCACAACCAGCCAGGTCGTCGACCACTTCCGCAGTTTGCTGAAAAGACTCTCTGGGGAACATCTGCCCCTGCCTCTGCTGCATCATCGGATTGCAGGCAGGCTGAACTCCGCCTGAATCCACTGATCAGCCCCTTGCCCAAGGGCACAAAAAAAGCCCCGGCGATGCCGGGGCAGTGATGACAGGAGGATCCTGTCCCAGTTGCAGATCACCAGAGACCAGGAACAGGCATGGTGGTGGAGGACTGACGGATGGGATCAGCAGGCATCGCTGAGTTGGCCTGGATGCAGGCAGGCAGGAACACGTACCAGGACAGCAGGGAGGTGCACTGCTGATCACCCTGACACTGACCCTCGGCACAGACATTCTGGGCGCCGTCATAGGTGCCGCAGGTATCAGCAAGACGGAAGTCAACAGGCAGATTCGCCATGATTCCAGCCGAGGAGAGGTTCCCGTCGATGGAGTCAGCGATGATGGCTGAGCGCAGAGCAGGCACAGCGGTCTTGGTCATCTTCCAGTAAGGGAAGTAGCTGCGAGTGGCGTTCTTGAGGAACTTGACTCCATTCTTGGAATAGAGGAAACGGGAAACACCAACAAGGTCAACCTCGTAGGTCTTTGTCATTCCTGAACGAATCTCATCAGCGGTCCAACCTGAGGCGTTGATACCAGCCTCAAGAGCACGATCATCGATGGAACCATCATCGAAGAAGGTCTTGAAAGAACCTGATGTTGTGGTCCAGACAGCACCACCGGAATTCCAGCGGACTGGGCGCTTTGTACCGGCCTCTGCAGGGATGGCCAGAACGGAAAGAGATGCACCGGCAAGAAGACCGGCAGCGAGACGAGTGAACACGGACGGCAAGAAAAAGGACGTCATATTTAAAAATAGCTGCTAAAGGAAAATTCGCCAACTTTCATGATGAACCTCACTGAGACAGCAGCACACAACAAGCCAGGGAACACTTCTCGGACAGCCGCGAAACGGAGAATCTACGAATGAGACTCAGTTAAAAAGATTCAGGCCGGCAGTGTCAGGCCGGCAAGTTCAGGCAGCAACTGGTCCCCGGGGCACTGCAGGGATCAGATCAGCACACCAGAACATCAATCAGCTTCATCCAAGCTCAGCTGGATCCAGCCCGGCGGGCAAACCCCCTCAAAGCTTTTGCCTGCCTGGGATTTTGATCCCCGGCATTGAGATCTCATCAGGCGTACATTCTTCCTGCGAACAACTGCCAGATAGGCCTCATCTCCCTGACGAGATGACAACCAGAGCAAGGCTTCTGTATTGGAGGTTGTCACTTTCGGCTCGAGTTGATCGCTCACTGAAAGCCCCATCTCATTCAATGTGGGCGCAAATGATCCCCAGTAATGCCTTGTCATCTGCGCCCGGGTGAAGGCCATCAGCAACTCCTCCACCTCACGACGCTGATTCAGCACAGCCTCACGCTTGAGCAGCGGTGATGAACCTTCGTCCACACCAACCCACTCGGAGGCCAGCAGCAGTGGGCTCTGCTCCTGACGCATCCCCATGACTCCGAGGACGCAGAGCAGAGCCGCTGCAAAAAAAGAAGGTAGCTGTCTTGAAGTGAGCAGACTGACCATGCTCAGTCCTTTGACGCAATCAACTCAGACTAGGCAGACCATGGGAGCTTGTTGCATCCCTGCCACGTCAACAGCCAGAGCCATCGTCCAGGGACCATGGCAAAGGCCTTGCACCCTGAGCCGATAACCATGACAGCGATGAAAGGTGACGGATGCCTGCAGGTCACATTGCCAATGGATCAGATCCGCAGCGATGCTGCCCCGCTGCCATTTGATTGCAGCTTCCTTGATCAACCACTGATTGAGCACAGCCGCTCGCATCTCCTCCTCTTCAAGGTTGACGATCACTTGCCGATCCTGGCTGCAGAAGAAACGGCGAGACAGTTGATCCGCAGGAATCGAACGGTCAGCTCTCTCAATGTCAACACCCAGACGCTGGGGGGACCAGCCGACGAGCAAAGCATCCCGGCAATGGCTGAAACTGACGCACCCCCAGCCTGAGGCCAGGGTTGGCGGCTTGCCGGGAGGGGCATGCAGCGGCACCTCAAGGGCGTTCAGATTCCAGAGCTCAGCAAGGGCCGAACGCACACTGCCTCGGGATTGCCTGAATTGCCTTGATCGACTCTCTGGCAATCGACGGGCCCAGGCCTGCTCGGCTTCACTGATCGGTCTCTCCTGAGTATCCCTCTGGAACAACCACAACGGAAGTACGCTGCTTGAAGACCACTCAGCCCCCCTGTATGTCTCTTCAGATCGGTGCTCCTGCAACGGATTTCACCCTGCCAGATCAGGACGGTAACCCAGTTCAGCTCGCATCCCTAAGAGGTCAAAGAGTCGTGATCTATTTCTATCCAAAAGATGACACCCCAGGCTGCACCAAGGAAGCCTGCAATTTCCGAGATCAATGGGCAGGGTTTGAACAAAACGGCATCAAGGTGCTTGGCATCAGCAAGGACAGCGCAACCTCCCACGTCAAATTCATCAGCAAGCACTCCTTACCCTTCACCCTTCTCACTGATGCAGAGCCCTGTCCGGTGGCCAGCGCCTATGAAAGCTATGGGCTCAAGAAGTTCATGGGGCGTGAATATATGGGGATGATGCGACACACCTTTGTGATCGACCCTGAAGGCAATCTCGAAAGGATCTACTTAAAGGTCAAGGCGGCAAGCATGGCTGATCAAATCCTCACTGACCTAGATCTCAACTGAGCAGATCAAGGACATTCACCATGCCCTCAAGAACGAGTTCGGGCTCGTGAGTAAAAGGAACACCCCTCTGCCTGAGCGGTTCAATCAACGAAGGACCATCCCCTCCACAAAGCCAGAGGGGCTGAGCCGCTAGGCGTTGCGCCTGCTCGACAACACCGACAAGAGCCTGCAAGGCACCTTGCTGCATGGCTGCCGCTGTGGATCGTGGGAAACCATCCAACAGTTTGAGGCTGGGGCCTGGATCGCTCAACTGAAGTGCACCCTCAGCCATGGCCCGCAACTGCAGCCGCAATCCCGCCACAAGCTGGCCGCCAGCAAAACCACCATCCGCCATCACCCTGGTCAGGCTCAGCACAGTGCCGGCATCGGCCACCAACAGCCCCTGAGGCACAGATCCACTGGCCTGCTGTTTTTGCAATGCCGCCCAGGCGGCAAAAACACGATCGATGCCCAGCCAGGGGGGCACATGCTTCAACGGCACATCGACCGACTGCAATCTGCGCCTGGGGTCAAGACCACTATTTGCGGGCAGCACACCCACGGCAGCCCATGCCTCGATATCCCCGGCACCCGAGCCAACAGCGGCCGGATCCGGAGAGGTGTGGCGATAGGTCCATCCATGGGAATCATGCTCAGCCCAATGCCAACGGCTGTTGCCGATCAACAGGCAACGCCTGAGCTGTTTCACCGTTAGATCCCCTCACCCATCATCCCCTCACCGCTGCCCTCGGAGAGGTGCATGCCGCATTCCTGTTTCAGGCCGCCAAAGCGGGTCTCTCTGCCGGTGACTGAGGTGCCGTCCGGAGCACTGGAGTGCCAATCGCCAACAGTTGAATATCCCTGCTCGAAAAGAGGGTGCTGAGGCAGGTCATTCGCCTCCATGTAGTAGTAAACATCCTTCTGAGTCCAGTCGAGAAGAGGTCTCAGCGAGAGTCGGCCCCTGATGGGATCCAACCAGGTCATCGATCGACGATGCTCGGTCTGCCCACTGCGAACGCCACTCGCCCAGCAATGCACCTGCAGATCATGCATGGCGCTTTCTAGAGGTTCAACCTTGCGGATGCGGTGATAGGTCTCAAGATCTTCCACCGAACCGCTCTCCCAGAGGCGACCTTTAAGAGCCTCCATTCGCGCTGGAGACATTCCACTCTGGGCAACCCTGAGGTTCAGATCGAGCAGCTCGGTGAGTTGCTCGGCATAGCCGTAGGTTTCAACTGGCAGATATCCGGTGTCAACCCAGAGCACCGGCACATCCTTGCCTGCCGCCACACAACTGAGCATGTGCAAAAGCACGGCAGATTGAATGCCAAAGCTGGTTGTGAGCACAAAACCCGACCCGAATCGATCAAGAGCCCAGGCGAGTCGAGCCTGGGAAGAAAGCCCCTCAAGCTGAGACCTGAACTCCTGCAGGGGCTCATCCAGCGGCACCTGAGCCTCAGCCTCAGCAGACGGGCTCACGGATGTGGAGGCCGCGGATGACGATGCCTTCGATGACAGTGCCATTGATCTTGCCGAGGATGTTGCCGAGGGACCATTCACCATCACAGCATTCTCCAATGTCGGCATGACCGAAAGCGTGCTTATGGTTTGAGGACCCTCCCCAAGCCCTGGAGTGCATGGTGCCCAATCCTGTCGAGTCCTCCCCCGTTGTGGTGGTTGGAGGCGGATTTGGCGGGCTCACCACAGCGCTCGCCCTCAGCCACTGCCATCCCCGGCCAGCCATCGTTCTGATTGAGCCGCAACGTCAGTTTGTCTTTCTTCCCCTTTTGTATGAGCTGCTCAGTGGCGAGATGCAGCCATGGGAGGTGGCCAGTTCCTATGAAGAGCTGCTGAGCGACCGCGGCATCGCCATCCTCAAAGAACGGGTTGTGCAGATCAACGCCACTGATCAGACACTCACCACCAACTCAGGGCTGAAGATCGCTTATGCCCAACTCGTGCTGAGCACAGGCTCGAAACCAGCTGATTTCAGCATCCCCGGTGTTCAGCAACATGCGTTGTCTTTCCACCGCCTTGAGGACGTTGAACCTCTCAGGCAACGCATCCGGGATCTCAAACAGGAGAGCAGGCCAGCGGGGGCCGAATCGCCGGCGTTGGTGATTGTCGGGGCAGGCCCCACCGGCGTGGAACTGGCCTGCAAATTGGCGGATCTGCTCAAGGGTGCAGCCCAGCTTCACCTGATTGAACTGGCCGAGAGGGTGCTTCCGCAAGCGAAGGCTTTCAATCGTCAACAGGCGGAACGAGCTCTGCAATCCCATGACGTTCGTTTGCACCTTGGCACAAGTGTTTTGCAGATCACCCCTGAAGATGTGATCTGCCAGCGCCTGCCCCAGGAGAGCTCAGCCACGGCTGCAGTGTTCAGGCTGACCCATGCTGGAGTGATCTGGGCCGCGGGCACAAGACCTGTGATTCCATTGATCGAACCTGAACCTGAGCTGATCAACGGACGACTGCCAATCGATGGGACTCTGCAGGTCACTGGCCTGGATCAGGTCGTTGCTCTCGGCGATGCGTCCTGCCATGTTGAGCATCCCTGGCCAAGCACAGCTCAGGTGGCCCTGCAGCAGGGACAAGCCGCGGCCCGAACAGTCATGGCACTGCGCAGACAGAACACTCCAGAAGCTTTTGAATTCAACGATCTCGGTGAAATGCTCAGCCTCGGCATCGGCGAAGCCACCCTCACTGGACTTGGAGTCACCCTTGCCGGCCCTCTGGCATTCAAGCTGCGACGCATCGCTTACCTGACACGGATGCCTGGCTTATCTCAGGGACTGCGCTCTGCTGGAGCCTGGCTGATCAGACATTGAAACAAGCCCACCTTGCTGGCCGGACCAAGGGTCTGCGTCCATCTCAACAGCGCCAACTGGAACGCCTCAGCCACCGCCGCCACCCAGAAAGGGGTGGCGCTGATCAACTCACCTTGGAAAGACTTGCAGAGCAAGTCATCAACCTTGGACAGCCGCTTCACCTAGTGCTGGATGGGCGAGGACTTTGTCGGCTGCTCTGGGTAGGCCCTCTCGATGAATCCGGGCGTCTTCTCGATCAACTTCCTGCCTCCCCACGCAGAAAGACAGGTCGAAAGACTCGGGGGCAGACCAAGGGCTGGCGGCTGATCAGCTGCCCATTGAAGGTCTCAGGCCATGACTTGCATCCGGAAGCCAAGGAAGCAATCGTGGGGCTCGATCTGGAGCCAAGCGGCTGGCTGCGTTTCTCCCCCACCACCGACAGTGGCGGCCAGCACCTTGCAGCCCT
>DASCPR010000010.1:0-2322 GCA_036012625.1 Prochlorococcaceae cyanobacterium Fu_MAG_50 | reverse complement strand
CTGAAACTGGTTTGACTGACTCTGCTTGCACTGCGTTTGTTTGCCCTGCTTGTGCATGCCCTGATCAAGGCCTGATCAAGGGTTCACTGATCCTTCGGGAACGGCTTTCACTTCCACGGATTTCACTTGAGCTGATTTCACTTCCACGGCTTTCACCTGAACGGCTTTCACTTGAGCTGCTTTCACTTGAGCGGCTCTCTCAGCATCGGCCAAGACCGGTGGGCTGAAATTCTCAGGGCTCATCGAACCTGGCTTAGAGCTATACCACCATTCCTGCAGGCCATCTTCAAACCTTTGGGAGAACAGGGTCAGCACCGTGACGGTTGGCCTTGTCCCCGATTGCAGCAACTCAACGGCATAGGAAGGGCATTTTCGAGCGGCCAGATCAGCCACAAAACGATGCCCAATTCGCTTCCAGCTCGGCTCCTGACTGCGCCAGGCAAGGCGACAACAAGGCCAGGGGAGCTCTTCCCGGTCATACAACCTGCAACAGGGACCGATCACCCTGAAGCTGTACTGACCACCGGGACTGGTGTGAATGCTGCCGTGATCGAGCAGAGCATTCACAACTGGACGATCTGGAGCCTGGAGGGTCACTTCACGGCCTTAGCAGGAACCTTCCGCACAAGAACATGTCTGACGCAAAAAAGCCACCCCCTGGGGATGGCCTGAGATTCAGAGCAACAGCATCGGAGCTGGACTGGTAAAAGCCCTGGGCTCCATGGGCTGATCAATAGAGCTCTTCTTCAGCATGGGTCTTGATCGAGCAGTCTGAGGTGGGATAAGCCACACAGGTGAGCACGAAACCAGCTTCAATCTGGTCGTCGTCAAGAAAGCTCTGATCCGACTGATCAACCGCACCTGCAGTGAGCTTGCCGGCGCAGGTTGAGCAGGCGCCGGCACGACAGGAATATGGGAGATCAATTCCCTGCTCTTCAGCAGCATCAAGAATGTACTGATCGTCAGGTACTTCAATGGTCTGGTTCAAGCCCTCGCTTTCGCTGATCAGGGTGACCTTGTAGGAAGCCATGGAGAAAGATGGAAGCGCACGAAATCCCGGAAAAACGGAACTTCCAGGACAAAACCGTCATACACCGGGAATCACCGGATGCAAACGAATGTTTGAAATTACACCAACAAGGGCAATCAAAAGATACGCAGTGATAAGCCAGGCCTATGGATCTATCGCTTCAGGATGGGGAGCGAACGATCTCCATCAGCCCCCAGTGCCCCTGTGCCGTAAGGGATTGAACAGTCCAGCCAAGCTCTTCCAGTACCTGGGTCAGCCGCGGCGCCTGATCCAGCAGCAGACCACTGAGCAGAGCACGACCTCGCTGCGCCAGCAAACTCTCAAATCCCGGCGCCAAGGCCTCGATCACCGGAGCCAGGATGTTGCAGAGGAGGAGATCGGCAGGATCCTCTGCCAAGGCTGAACGCAGGGGTTCAAGGGAACCAGGCACAACCTGCAGGCGACTGGCATCCAAGCCATTCAAACCAGCGTTTTCAGTGGTGGCTCGCACCGCCAGAGGATCCGTGTCTGCTGCAAAGACCTGAGCGGCGCCCAGGGCAAGCGAAGCCAGGCCGAGCACACCACTGCCGCACCCGAGATCCGCGACACGACAACCAACAGGTGGATGCTCCTCGAGAGCCTGCAGGCAGAGGCGGGTGGTGGGGTGACTCCCCGTTCCGAAGGCACTGCCGGGATCCATCCGCAGCACAAGACGCTCGGCATGCTCCTCTGGCACCTCAAGCCAGGCAGGAAGAATCAGCAGCCTCTGACCCACAGGGTCAGCTTGCCAATGCTGTTTCCAACTCAGGCTCCAGTCCTCATCAGCCACCTCCTGCCAATCGGGATCTGCAAGCGTCAACCCAAAGGGCTCGGCCAGCGGACGCAGGCAGTCCACCAACTTCTGCCGCTCTGGGGCAGGCCATTCAGGGGATGGCAACCAGGCCATCAGCGTGCGCAGATGAGGCGACTCCGGGCGATGTTCAACAGCGACCCGGTGAAGACCGAGATCACCGAGCTTCCAGAGGAGCGACTCCTCCAGCTCCAAAGGGCATGGCAGGGACAGGCGCCACCAGTGCATCGATGCAGAGGGACCTCTCACAGCTTGGGGGAGTCAAAGAGTGACCGGATGGGCTTCCTGAATGCCATTGATTGCATGAATCGTGTCGAGAAGGCTTGTGGGGATCGGATCATCGATACTCAGCACCATCACCGCCTCGCCTCGCACAATCCGGCGCCCCACCTGCATCGCCGCGATGTTGACGTTGTGCTCACCGAGCAGGGAACCAAGGCCGCCGATGATGCCTGGCATGTCC
>DASCPR010000009.1:0-3386 GCA_036012625.1 Prochlorococcaceae cyanobacterium Fu_MAG_50 | reverse complement strand
CTGTTGATTCAGCTTTGACTCGCTGGATGCCCAATGCGTTGCCATTGCTGAAGTAATCCCTCAGGGCGTTCCTGACCGTCTTCTCATGAGCCCCGATGCCCTGCGCTATCTGTTCTGTGCTGCACGGATCGCCCTTCCGTTGACGAAGGAAATCAAGGGCCTTGGCAATGACACTTCGCTTCTCTGATGGCGTGTCACCACCTCCCTGGACTCCAGCGAACTGAAGGGAGAAATCATCTTTGCTGCCTTGAAGATCCCAAGTTGTTCCCGCTTCACAGTTGCGCTTACCGAGGCAACGAAGAATGTATTGATCGGGGAAGGCGTCTTCTGCTTTGTTTGACCAATATCCGAAAACATCAGAACAGGCAGAAGTGAGCATCCCTGTTCCAAGGAAATCATTCATGGTGACTTCAGTGCGAGCACCTTTTGCTGAGTCAGGTTTGCGGAGGTGGATCAAAATGAAAATAACCACCCCCAATTCAGCGGCAAGGTGATTCAGCTGATAAAGGAAGAGAGCAAAATCAGGATCAGTAAATTTGATGCCACGGCCACCAGCAACGGTGGTGATGGAATCAATGCCGACAAACTTTGCGCCAGTCTTTTGGATTTTGCGTTTCAGTTCGGGAATCATTGACGGGTTGAAGCCCCACATCCAATGAATTGGCAGAGAAGGATCAATGCCCATGGAGATGAACTTCTTCTGAGCGTTCAGGTCTGATTCATCGCATTGAACAATGATCGCTGGCCCCTGTTGAACAGTGAGTTCACCAAACAGGGCCTCCCCAGATGCAACAGCTGCGGCTCCCCGATACATGAGGATTGTTTTGCCATCCCCTTTGTCACCACCTATCCCGACAAGGGCACCCTTGCAACCAAACTGATCAAGAATGAAGGAAGCATTATTCTTCCTGGCCATCAGTTCAGCCAAGGTGCAATCTTTATCGTTGCGTTGCTCATCCAAAAGAGTGCTGATTGCTTGATCAAAGGCTTTGCCATTGGTCAACCCTGTCTCTTCCCTGAGGTTCTGAAGGGAGATAAATCGCTCTGTTGGTGATTCGATCTCATCCAGCACTTCAAGGCCAATGAGTAGCTTCCTGTGGGTATCACCAGCCTTTATCTTCTCTTTTAGGACAGCTTTCTCATTCCCTTCTGGGCTGGTGATGCCCTTGGTTATCTGTATGGCGGTGCCGCCAAGTTCGATCCAATCAGCTATGTCTAGGCCATGCTTTTCAGGCATGGCGCCATTCCATTCAGGGCTGCCAGCAAAGGGATAGAACCAGCGACAACCTGGATTGGCGGCTGCAACGTCTTGAGCATGCTTCAGGCCTGGCTTGTCACGATCTGGTGTGGCGACAAGACGATCAGCGGGAATCTGTCCTGCATCACGCTTTGACTTGTATTTTCCTGCTCCACCAAGGTTGCAGATGGCAGGGATGCCAATTGCCCGACAAGCATCAACACAGGGCTCCCCTTCAACAAACAGAACGTATGCAGCACCGTTTTCAAGATCCTGTTTTGCCTCGGCTAGTCCATAGGGTTGAGCGAGGTGATTGAAGTCTCCAGGCTTCTTTCCATCCTTTTTCCAGATCTGTTGTCCCCAGCTTGTGACGTCTTTACGAGAAAATGATTGACGGATGCAGCGACCATTGCTGAAGCCATCTTCTGACTTGCCATCGGGATCATCCCAGCGATGAATGCAGAAAAGGAAGTTGCCTTCTTTATCGACGTATTCCCAGCCACGGTGTTGTTTGGGTCTTGGCTCCTTGGTTGGTGTCTGATTGGCTTTATTGGGGTTCTTCGCTGGCGATAGGGCATGACGGATCTTCTTCTTGCCTTCTTCTGTATCGGCACAGCCACAGCCACCAAAAGAGCTATATGCGCCTGTTTTCAGGTTGACCTTGAAATTCTTGTTTGAGCAGACAGGGCAGAAGAATGACTTCTCCGCTTTTGCTTCTGAGCCGCCATCGGACTTGAGCTTGTCCAGGTGGTCGCGGATATCGAAACAGCCTCCCGCCTTCCTGTGAGGAGGATTCTTCGGAGATGACTGGCTGAGGAGCGGACTTGCTGAACTCAGTCGTTCAGTTGAGGTCTGTTGTGAGCCACTTGCAGGGCTCGTCCCGTCTTGTAGGCTTGGCGCAATCAAAGGAGTCTCCCCTCGAGGCTTCCGTGGTTGTTGGACAATTCGGGCTTGCTCGGCGCCGAGTTTTACAAAAACGTCTGTTTTAAGAAGCTCTCGGGATTCGCGTCTCGGGGGCTTCTTTTTGTCTCGCGGTTAGGCGACTAAAAACAGAACGAATTCATATAGGCGGAAGGTAACGCGGGATCACCCCATTGTCGCGGGATCACTAGGTCACAACTCCCCAGGATCAATTGACAGTCAGGCTGCCACAGGTCGCCACAGGGGTACATTGCCCGGGCATGGCCGCTCATTTACTCACAATGGGCATCAGCTTTTCTTAAGATCTGCCACCACTTTTTTGATGGCAATCCGCACGATTTCGGTCATCTTCACGTTCTTCTCTACTGAGAGCATTCGCAGCTCCTTGTGCAGCGGTTCAGGAAGATCGACGGTGAATCGAACCATCGTTTGAGGCTCTTTCCCCTGCTTTATGCGTTCCATCTCGTCTTCGGGGTCACCTTCAACCGTGTTGGTCTGCTGCGGGGTCTCTGAAGGATTCAGAAAGTCCAGCTCAGCATCAGAGAGCATTTTTTTGCGTGCAGTAGCCATCAGCTGAAGACCTCATTGAATAAACGGTTGAATTCACCAGCAGCTTCAAGCCCTGGGCCGCTCGTGGCATCCAGAACTGAAACGGCCTGACCAAATGCGTCGGCAACAACTTGCCTTTGAGTGATGCTGGTTTCAAGCAGAGGGATCCCCTCCATCTGAGAAAGGACTGATCGGGCTTCTTGAAGGAGCCTTGTCCCCCGTGCTGCTCGGCTGATAAACAGCCTGGCCTCAGGCTTCCCGCCCCTGATTCGCCGCGCTTGATGGACAAGACGGCAAGCGTCAGCGGCTGCTCTGACGTCAGCTCCTGAAGGTTGAACGGGAATCAGTGCCATCTCAGATAGGAACAGGATTGACCTGATTGCATCTGAAAGGCCTGCTGGTCCATCAGCGACAACAACATCGAACTGCTCAACCATCTCTGGCAACTTGTCGAGAATCACATCTGAATCAGGCGGCAACACCTCGAACGGGATCTCAAGCTCACTGGCCTGCAACCAGAAGCTGCTGCTCTGTTGAGGATCCAAGTCCACCAGCAACACCCGCTTGCCCTGCCGCTGGAACCAGTGGGCGAGATGGAAGGCAGTGGTGCTTTTGGCGCAACCTCCCTTGCCATTGGCCATCCCTACAAGCACTTGAACCCTTGCTGCATTGATCCCTT
>DASCPR010000008.1:0-7147 GCA_036012625.1 Prochlorococcaceae cyanobacterium Fu_MAG_50 | reverse complement strand
CCGAGCAGACGCTGCTTACGGCGATGCAAGACAAGGGGTCTGGTCAGACGGCGAAGCTCCTCAAGCTGACTTGCACCTTTTGCTTCCCAGCGCTGCTGCCCACCCTGCTGCCGCCAGTGGCCCTGACAGAACAAGGTCTCGAACTGCCGCTGATCAATGGCCAAAGGGTGCTCGATAGCAGCTAGCAAGGGAAAAAACTGGGCAGGGCGCCCGTTCTTCATCGGCGTTCCGGTCAGCATCCAGATGGCTCTTAAACGAGGATGGCGGGCCAGTCGCAGCAACGCCTGGGTGCGCTGAGCTGCCATCGACTGTGCAAAATGCGCTTCATCAACCACCAACAGAGTTCCTGCAGGCGGCAACTCCTTGGGTAGACGAGCCCAGCTATGCAAGGTGATGGCAAGGTCCAGAGCTGCAGCCTCCTGACGCCAATGGCGATGCAGACCGGCTGGTGCCACTACCACCACCCTCACATCAGCGCAGCGCACCATGGCGCGAGCTGCCAGCAACGCTGTCAACGTCTTGCCAAGTCCCATCTCGTCAGCCAGCACGGCGCCACGGCGCGCGAGCAACCAGCGAGCTCCAGAGCGTTGATGGGGCAAGGGAGTACGTCCATCCGCCAGGTCTTGCTCCAGCTCCGCCTGCTTGACAAGCTCGCGGTGGATCGGCAACGGCGGCAGCGGATGCTCAATCCAGTCCAGCCATTGAGCAAGATCATCCTGAACCGAAAAACGGGTTCCCAACAAGGAGACCAGCTGCTGCACTGCCGTCAGGGGAAATTCCCAACCCGTCGTGGCACCTCGCCAGGTGCCCCGTGGTTTCACACGACGAAGCTGAGCCTGAGTGACGGCATCAAAGGGGGAAGCGACCTTGACAAGGCCTGCCCTTGTCAAGCCGAGATAACACCGGCAAGAGGACCCTGCAGAGATCTCAATCACTCAGCAAATTAAATCCTAAAGCGTTACACCTGGATGACAAGACCACTGTTCTCCAAAACACAATCAGCCGTAAAACAATCCGAAGTGCAGTCGTCGATACATTGACACCACTGCTATTCACGGCAAACTTTGTTCAGCCGATTCACTCGGATGCACAGCAGGGATGCAGTATTTCTTGAAGATCTATGTCCCAAATCACGCGTCCGACAATGGAGACAATCCCTACACACTTACACGGGAAAAAATTGTATCTACTGTGGCAATCCTTCTGAATCCATCGATCATGTTCTACCCCAAAGCCGTGGTGGACTGAGCATCACTGCAAACTGTGTGCCCGCCTGTCTGTCTTGCAACGGGCATAAATCTGATGCTGATGTCTTCGATTGGTACAGACGCCAACGCTTCTATGACCCCCGACGGGCCATGGCCATCCGTGCATGGATGGATGGAGACCTACGCCTCGCCCTGCGGTTGTTGCAATGGGCCCAGCCCCCCACAACCCTGAAAAGCAATCATTCAAAGGTTGCCAACCGTGCCTCACCAATCCATACCAACAGCGACTTCAAACTCCAGACAGCCTGAGGCCACTGCAGCCAAGGTACAGAACATACCTACCAGACGCGACAGGCCGCCGATGAATGATGCCTTTCGCAGATCGATGCCAGCTGAGCAGGCTGCTCAGGGGCAATCAACAAAGCACCGGTCACCAGGGCCGCCGCAACAACGGCACCGAACCTGAGGCCAAGCCAACTGCCATGATCAGCTACTGCCAACCGAGCACGTTGACGGCTCGGCAGCATGGAGGACGACCCATCAGCGGCGCAAATGGTGCGCATGGAGGAACTGACCATGGCCAGACAATGCAGGTAATACACTTGTACTCATGCTGATCAATCTTGTCAAGCGCTGCCAGTCGCTGCCTCCGAACGCAACGTTGCTTGTGCTCGGAGGCGGATACACCGGCCAGCATGTGGCTGCCCTGACCCGAGCCCTGGGCAACCCAGCACTGTGCACCCGTCGAAATCAGGATCAACCAGGTGCTGATCTGATCTTCGATAGCTCAGCAAATCTGCTGCCTGCTCCACAGCTGCTCAAGGATGTGAGTCATGTCCTCAGCTGCATCCCTCCGGATCAGAATGGACAGGATCCTGTTCTGACCAGTCTTGGTCCGCAGCTCAGGACTCTGCCGTTGCAATGGGTGGGCTACCTCTCCACAACTGGCGTCTATGGAGACCGCAACGGAGAGTGGGTGAAGGAAACCGATCCACCGCAACCCAAGGTGGAGCGCAGCAAGCGTCGGCTTCAATGTGAACAGGCTTGGCTGGCCTCAGAGCTGCCGGTTCAGATCCTGAGGCTGCCTGGCATCTATGGGCCGGGACGCTCAGCTCTGGATGTTGTCAAGTCAGGGAAATGTCGCATGATTCACAAACCTGAACAGGTGTTCAGCAGAGTTCATATCGACGACATCGCTGGCGCTGTTCTGCATCTGATCCACCTGGCGGCAAAGGGTCAGCAACCAGCTGTGGTGAATGTGGCAGACGACCTGCCCTCCCCCAGCACAGAGCAGCTTCGCTTTGCAGCCGAACTGATCGGCGCGGAGCTGCCCGCTGAGGAGAGCTTTGACACCGCCGCCGCTGCGATGAGTGCGATGTCTCTCTCCTTCTGGCAGGAGAATCGCAGAGTCAGCAATCAACTGCTTTGCCGCACACTTGGCTATCAACTGATGCATGCCAACTACAGCGCCGGCCTCAGGGACATCGTCAATCTTTGGGCTCTCAAGGGCTCAATAACGACTTCTGCTTCGGAATTGCCACGTCTTGGTCAGGGCCGCCGAGGATGAAGTCCTGCCAATCAAACTGAGTCTCCGGATCGATGGCCTTGAGCCCGGCATCATCAAGCATCTGATTCCATTGAACCTCCAGCCAGCCCCTGCGCAGAGCAGTCCCCAAACCGAACAGCAGCAAACCCAGCAGCAACCAGCGCAGCATGACCCATCCTCCGCAATGGTCTGACGCTAAACAGCTAACCATCCAACAGCTCGCTGAACAAAAGCTGGCCACCAAACCTATGGCTGCCAAGCCGATAGCCAATCAGACGGCCGCCAATCAGCGCGTCGTGATCGCCCTTGGAGATCCAGCCGGAATCGGCATGGAGGTGACCCTCAAAGCCCTGGCCTCCCCTGCCCTGCCCAACAACCTTCAGCCACTGCTGGTGGGCTGCCGCAGCAGCCTGCAACTCACCTACAGACGCCTGCTGAACCAAGGCATCTCCAGTCTGGCCAACCCTGAGACCATTGAGATCATTGACTTGCCCCTGCAGGAACCACTGCAGCCTGGTCAGCCCTCAGCCGCAACAGGAGCCGCCAGCTTCGAATGGTTGACCACAGCCACACAGCTGATTCTGGACTCAGCTGCCAGGGCTCTTGTCACCGCACCGATCGCCAAGCATGCCTGGCATGCCGCAGGTCACCATTACCCCGGCCAGACCGAACGGCTGGCTGAACTTGCCGGCGTGGATCAAGCCTCGATGCTGTTCACAGCACTGTCACCCCATAGCGGCTGGAGGCTCAACACCCTGCTCGCCACAACCCATATCCCACTCAGCAAAGTCTGCGAGGTGCTCACCCCGGAGAGAATCCGCAGCAAAATGGATGTGTTGAACACCTTCTGCAGACGGTTCACCCCCCATCCCCATCTGGCTGTGGCTGGGCTCAACCCCCATGCAGGTGAACAGGGGCGGATCGGACGCGAAGAAGTGGAGTGGCTCACCCCGCTTCTGGATGACTGGAGAAGAGCTAACCCCGCTGTTCAGTTGGATGGCCCCCTCCCTCCAGACACATGCTGGCTGACTGCCATGCACGCCTGGCAGGGCAGCACTGCGGTTCAAGCTCCCAATGGCATTCTGGCGCTGTATCACGATCAGGGACTCATCCCCGTGAAGCTGCTGGCCTTTGACGCCGCCGTGAACACCAGCCTGGGGCTCCCCTTTCTGCGCACATCACCGGATCACGGCACTGGATTTGACATTGCCCCTCAAGGCTGTGCGAGAGCCAGCAGCATGGAAGCTGCCATCAGAGCCGCCTGGGAGCTCACAGCCGAACCCTGATCAAACAGGCTTGACGCGCATCAGTACTTGTCCAAATTCCACCGGTGTTCCGTTTTCCACAAGGATTTCAATCACTTCTCCGCCCACTTCAGCCTCGAGCTCATTCATCAGCTTCATGGCTTCAAGAATGCAGATGGTCTGACCAACGTTGATGCGGCTGCCGATCTCAACGAAAGCGGGCTCGCCAGGGGCAGGGGCTGAGTAGAAAGTTCCCACCATCGGAGCGGTGACTTCAACAAGGTCTGCACGAAACCCTGGCACTGCCGGTGGAGGCGTGGCCGGAGAGGGCAAGTCAATCCTCTGCTCAGCTGACGGATAGGCGCCTTCCGGGGCTGCAGCCATCTGCATGACTGGAGCCACAACTGCAGGAGCAGGCAGATTCCTCCTGATCTCCAGACGAAAATCGTCCCCTTCAAGACGGAACTCCTGGATGTCGCTTTCGGCCAAGGCCGCTAGCAACTTGTGCAGTTGGTCGTGATCAAGCTGCATGATCTTCAGTTCTCGCGGCCGAGGTAGCTGTCATTGCGGGTATCAACCTTGATCCTCTCACCTATGGAGATGAACAATGGAACCATCACCTGTGCTCCGGTCTCCAATATGGCCGGCTTGGTGCCGCCAGTCGCTGTATCACCCTTAACGCCTGGATCTGTCTCCGTGATCTCCAGAACAACCGCATTGGGCAATTCCACTTCTAGGGGCTTGCCATTCCAGGAGACCACGTTCACCTCCATCCCCTCCTTGAGATATTTGCGACTGTCGCCAATCTGCCGAGCACTCAAGCGAGTCTCCTCATAGCTGGCCATATCCATAAAGACATAGTCCTCCCCTTCCATATAAGTGTGCTGAAGGGTGGATTTCTCGAGGAGTGCCTGGGGAAGCATCTCGCCAGCGCGGAAGGTTTTCTCCACCACGCTTCCGCTCTGCACAGCCTTGAGCTTTGTCCGCACAAAAGCAGACCCCTTACCAGGCTTCACATGAAGAAACTCCACCACGCGCCAGACGGCGCCATCGAGTTCAATCGTGGTGCCCGTTCGAAAGTCGTTGCTGGAGATCATTCCCACGGAACGGTTCAAGGGATCATACGGCTGTGCCAAAGTCCAGACAGCAGCTGGATTCCCAATGACATACCCCCGACTCCTGGCAGCTGTGCTGGCCCTATTCACCTGCCTGGGGATGCTTTGGGTTGAACCAGCCATGGCCGGGCTGCCGCCTGGAAATGCGATCACCGATCCAGAGACAATCCTCAGGAACGCCCTGCCGATCCAACAAGCTGAGCTTCAGGACCTGCAACACCTGCTCGAGGTCACCAGTGAGGACATGCGCGCCAAGCGCTGGGGTGCTCTACAGAAAACGGTCAGCAGCAGCAAGTGGAGGCTGAGCAGCAACAGAGCCCGGATCCTCGACTCGATTCCAGAAACAAGCCAAGATCAAGCAGCAGGCCTGCTGGATTCCGTGGCAGACAATCTGTTGCTGCTTGAGCAGGAAGTAGATCAACAGGACAAAGAAGGCTTCATCAGCACCAGGCGAAGCACTCTTAATGACATCGAAAACGTTGAAAAATTGTTGCTGGGCGACTTTCCTTTCAGCATTCCCGAGGAGTTTGACGCCCTGCCGCGGCTACTTGGTCGAGCCACAGTGCAGATCAAGACAAGCAAGGGCACGATTGAAGCGATCATCGATGGCTACAACGCTCCACTCACCGGGGGGGCCTTCGTCGACCTTGCTCTGAAAGGGTTCTACGACGGGCTGCCCTTCAACCGGGCCGAAGACTTCTACGTGCTCCAGAGCGGTGATCCGAAAGGACCTGAGATCGGTTATCTGGACAAGAAAACCGGCAAGGAACGGCATGTACCTCTGGAGATCATGGTGCCTGGAGAACGTGAACCCTTCTATAACGAAACCTTTGAAGATCTAGGCCTGTTCAAAGCCACTCCCATGCTTCCCTTCGCCACCCTCGGAACCCTCGGCTGGGCCCATTCCGACAAGGCTGTTGATGATGGCTCCTCCCAATTCTTCATATTTCTGTATGAGCCGGAACTAACTCCAGCAGGCCGCAACCTGATTGATGGCCGCAATGCAGCCTTCGGTTACGTGGTTGACGGATTCAGTGAACTGCAAGCCCTCGGAATGAATGACCGAATCCTCTCGATCAAGGTGATTGATGGTGCCAACCGACTCAAACAGCACGGCTGACGATGACGGATTCGATCAGACCCTTGATCAACTCGGTGAACAGGCGCTGATTCAGCGACTGGCCCGCTTTGCAGCACCGGGCCAACTCGACGACGACACCGCTGAGATCAACCCTGAAGGCAAGCCACTCCTGGTGACCACGGATGTCTTGGTTGATGGTGTCCACTTCAGCCCAACAACCACCTCTGCCCAGGACGTTGGCTGGCGTGCCGTGGCGGCCAACCTTTCTGATCTGGCAGCCAGTGGAGCGGAGAGGATTGAAGGCATCACCGTTGGCCTGGTGGCTCCCGGCAACACCCGCTGGGGCTGGGTTGAAGCCGTCTACGAAGGCATCAGTGAAGCTCTGGACAGATTTGGCGGCTCCCTGCTCGGAGGCGACTGCTCAAGGGGTGATCAAACAATCCTGGCCATCACCGCCTTTGCAACCTTGGGACCACTGAGGCTGCTGCGCTCCCAGGCGAAGCCGGGAGACTGGCTGATCGTCAGCGGACCCCACGGTCTCAGCCGCCTTGGCCTGGCTCTACTCCAGGCTGAACAGCAGCAGCTCACGGCCCAAGTCCCGGCCGAACTGCAGCAGCAGGCGATCGTCGCCCATCAACGCCCCCGTCCGCGTCTGGATGGCATGGGCGCCCTGGTCAACTGCAAACCGCAGGACATCCCTTGGCGCGCAGGCGGAACTGACAGCAGCGATGGTCTGCTCACGGCCTTGAAAGGACTCTGTGAAGCAAGCAACTGTCAGGCCTTGCTCAGGCCAACAGCCTTGCCACGAGCTCCAGGCTGGCCTCAAGGGCCTCTCTGGGATCAATGGTGCCTCAGTGGAGGTGAGGACTTTGAATTGGTGCTCAGCCTTCCAGAAAGCTGGGCACGTGCCTGGCTTGCAAAGATCCCTGGCAGCCGACAGATCGGTGTGATGG
>DASCPR010000007.1:0-2677 GCA_036012625.1 Prochlorococcaceae cyanobacterium Fu_MAG_50 | reverse complement strand
TGTTCAAGGTAATGACCTGATTTCATTAAGCCAACAAATCGTGGGCAATGATACCGAGGATGCCAGTCAATTGAGCCTTGATCAAGGAGAGGTTGTTGAAGCTGATCAGATTCTGCTTAATTTCAGCAAGCAACTGAATGATACCGAACCAGCTGCCTCTCGGTTCAAGGTACTCGTCAACAACAATCGCAATAGAGTGGATTCGATTCAGATTAGCGCTGATGAAGGCCAAGTGATCCTGAATATGAAAAGAGCCATGACTGATGTCGATACTGTAACTCTGAGCTACAATGATCTTGCCAATGATCAGAACCGCAAGGTTATAGAAGATACCAGTGGCAATGATCTTGCAACTGTAAAAAACTTCTCAATTGAAAACTTTGTGATTGATGCAGAAGCACCATTCATTGATGATGCTGAATTCAGCAATGATCAAATCACTCTTTACTTCAACGAAGAGCTTGCAGCCACTAATGTCAAAAATAGCCGCTTCAAGGTGACTGTTGATGGCAAGCGCAATAAGGTCTCTTCCATTGAGGTTGCAGAAGAAGACACGATCGTCAGCCTGGCTTTGCGCAAGATGATCAAAGCAGATTCAGATGTGTTGATCTCCTATAAAGATCCCAAGAAAAATCAAAAAAAAGGTGTGCTTGAAGATCTCGCCGGCAATGACGTTGAAAGCTTCCGAGATTTTCTGGCTGTACACATCGATGATGGCACTGGCCCGTCCCTGCGGATCGTTGCCCCTGAGGAGCCCTTGCGTGGGCTGTTTGAAAGGAACCCTGTTCTGGAGGGTGCGGAGAACCTGCTTCCCTGGTAAGCGTCTCAGCGGTGCACCACCACACGATCCCAGGCCTGCCAGAACCTCTGCATCTGGGCGGTGGTGCCGATGCTCACCCGCAGGGAGCCATCGAGCAGGGTCTTGCCCTGCATTGATCGCACAAGGATGCCAGCCTGCCTAAGTTCAGATTCCACCCTGGCTGCGTCAGCGTCCGGCCAGACCAGGAAGTAATTGCCGCCCTCACAGTGATGGCGTAAACCGCTGATCTCCAGCCGGCCCCTGATCCAGTCCCGGGCCTGCAGCACCTCGGCCACATAGGCATCCACATAGGCCTGGTCAGCGAGGGCCGCAAAGGCAGCCGTCACCGCAAAGCTATTGATGTCATAGGGCCCCGTCACCCGGCTGACGCGATCAACGACGTCGGCATTGCCAATGGCGAAGCCGATGCGCAGGCCGGCGAGACCGGCGGTTTTCGCCAGGGAGCGCAACACCAACAGATTTGGTGTGGCCGCAAAATCCACTAGGGGAAGCACACTGTCACCCGTGAAGGCCTCATAGAGTTCATCCACCACCACCAGCGTGCCTGGCGCTGCAGTCGCCAGCTCAATCAGGCGCTCAGGGGCCAGCCGGGTGCCGGTGGGATTGTTGGGGTTGCAGAGCAACAGCAATCGCGGCCTTGGTTCAGCGGACAGGGCCTGTTGAATGGCCGCAAGCGGGAAGTCGAAATTGCCCCCCTCGTAGGGCAGGGCCAGGATCTCCATGCCCTGCATCTGGGCACAAGGCATGTAGTAGCCGAAGGTTGGCGCGGTGGTGAGCAGCAGGTCACCACCGCCACCGAAGGCATGAAAGATGGCATGAATCGCAGCATCCACACCGTTGAACAGCCCGACCTGATCCGGATCCAGTGGAGTTCGTAATCCGGTGTCGCTGAGGTTGGCGATCAACGCCTCTCGAAGACCGTCGTATTCGGGATAAATGGCGATCTGTTCGGCGGGGATCCCACGCAAGGCCTCCAGCACCCGTGGGCTGGGGCCGATGGTGTTCTCATTGAAATCCAGGCGCAACAGATCACGGCGCCCCTCCAGGGGTGCGCTGTAGGACTTGAGATGCTCCACCTCAGGACGGGCCGCAGGTGCTGCGCAGGGCAGCTTTGCATCGGCAGCTTCAGAGGGGTCGGCAGGTTGCATCACATCCGCTTGAGAACCGGAAGGCCAAGCAGATCGAGGCCCACTATGAGGGTATCCGCCGGGAAGGGAGCGCTGTAAGCCTTGAGGCGCTCCACGTGGTCGCGAGCTGCGAGCAGAGGGATCAGTGCGGTCATGGCCATCAGCGACGGGTCAGATCTCCAGCGGACAGGCCCGGGTGCGGCCTTCCACCTCAACAGCCTCCGCCGGGGTGATGCCGATGCATGTCATTCCCCGCTTGCCTTGCTCCGATAGGCAGTCGAGCAGATACAACTCTCTGCCGCTCTTGTTCAGGGCGTGGTGATGCAGACCGGCATCGGTAGAGTATCGAGGTCCAGCCAGAGGCGATCACGCCCCCCCTGTGCTGAACAGTCAGCCAGCTGAACAGTCAGGCAGCTGCAGAGCTTCCGGTTCGAGTCGGGCATTGCCCTTGCCGCTGAATCCCGCATTGAGCTACACCAGCCAACGCCGCAGCCCAGAGCAGGGTTCGATCAGCTCCAGAGCGGCATCCAGCAGGACTTCAACACTGAACCCCAGCTCCGAGCCCTCCGGGTGGGGCGAACCAGGTCAGCGCGAAAAGTTGCCGCTCCTCGTAGTGATGCCCCCCTTCCACAAGGGCCATCTGCTCCGGACTGACATTGAGCGAAGGCACCACCAGGACATCCCAGGGCTCGCTACCGCTGTCAGGGGAAATCAGCTTGGGATCGAGCTG
>DASCPR010000006.1:0-2629 GCA_036012625.1 Prochlorococcaceae cyanobacterium Fu_MAG_50 | reverse complement strand
GCCGGCCTTTAACTGCACCATGATCACATCGGCCTGCACACCGAGTAACTGGCTCTGGCAGCGATAGTTGTTGCTTTCCGCTGCTTTCTGCTGCAGAGATTCGGCAACGAGCAGAGCTCGCGTGCAAGAGGCCTTGTTTCGGGTCTGCAGGCAGCTGCTGACGACACCACGGATGGCCAACCACTGGCTGGCCTCAACCGCTGGCGTCACAGCAATCAAGGCTGGTAATGAGCAGGCGACCAACAACCGTTTCATTTCAGCAAGTGTTGCATCGAACGAGCTGTGTCATCGAACGAGCCGTGTCATCGAACGAGCTGTGTCATCGAACGAGCCGTGTCATTGAACGAGCCGTGTCATTGAATTCAGCAACGAATCAGCAGAGGCTGTTCAGGTTTTGGTCCTGTGCTTCAAGCCAGGGGCTGCTCGGCTGGTCGCTGCTGAAGGGATCCTCGACACGTTGGCTGCTGAGGCTGGGTTGGCTGCTGAGGCTGCGCTTGGAAGGCTCTTCAACTCGGAAGTTGATATGAATACCATCAATGCTTGTGTCTTGCAGATCGGCTTTGCTGTAGTTGCGGCCCTTGATGCTAAGGGAGTCTTTATTGCCAAAGTTGCTGATGGTTAGCTTTCCGGTGATTTGATCAAGGTTCTTGATTGTGATGGTATCTGTCTTGTTATCGTCTCCGAGATCGATTGTTGCCTTTTGGATGTTGCCGTTTAGTTTAAGCTTGTCTTTCCCATTGCCTAGATCGATATTTGTGTTGCGATCGAGGCTTGCCTTACCGCCGATGAACACCTGATCGGAGCCATTGCCTGTTCTGATGGTTGATTTCACAATTCTCTCACCTTTAAAGCTCGCGGAATCATCTCCTTTGCCAAGATCAAAGAGGCTGGTGTGAGTTTTCTGGGAATTATGCTTCAGTTCATTGTTGCGATCTCTGGAGAACAGGAAGGAGGAATTGCTGATTTCGCTGCCTTTGACCTTCAGGACGTTGTTATTCACACGTGCCTCGATATTGGAGACGGGCTCGCTGATATTAAGAGTGGGTGATGATTTGTTTTCGGATATCTTCAAGTGTTCAGAATCGGTCCACGGGGCTGAAATATTGAGTTTATTCCCTTTGATGCTGTCTCTCTGGGCAGTATTAAGCCGGGAATCTATTTCTGCAAGCATGGCGTTTGTATCTGGGATTCGATACAGGCCCTCTGAGAGGCGTTCAGTGCTGTTGCGGAATCGACTGATTGACTTGCTTTTGAGTCTGTTGATTGCTTTAAGGGCTTTCTGAGGATCAACTTTGTCGGCTTTATTTTCAGCGACCAGGGTTTTCATAAGCTTGCTACTTTCCAGGCTTACTGCTGCTGCAAAACTAGAGATCTTTTCAAGTATCTGCTGATCTTCAGCTGAAGCATCAGGGTGCATATTTCTTATGATTCCTGAGATGGCATCGCTGGTGGCGACATCGCTGTTCTTGGACTCATCCAACTCGAACAACGCTTTTGTGAAGGATCGGAACAATTCCATATCATGCTGGTTATTGTTTTCAGCATCGTGGAAGAGACTTTTTATTGTGCTGGAAAAGATATCCAGACTTGTCATCAATTTGATGTGTGCCTGATAGGCTGAAAGTGCACCTCTGATTTTCTTGCCAGATAGTGATTGAGCCTTCCCTAGGGCCAATAATGGGTCTACGTTGAGATAGTCAAAATCGCCAAGATTGAAAATCTTTCGGATCTTCTGATCAACCTCGCTGGCCTCATAGCCAAGTTCGACGGCAAAGGAATGGAGTGTGGTGAGTGGTGTTAGCATCTTGCCAACGGGCGCCATCATTGGCAAATCCAGGCTCAAACCTGTGGTGGTGTCAACTCCGCCGAAGACCATTAATCTTCCTTCGGCTGTATCAAGCTTGCCGTTGCGGTTGCTATCGAATGTTTTGTGGTCAATCCTAAAGTTGTAATGAGCATCATCGCCTAGGATGGTTCTCGGTTCAAGAGAATCAATCCGGCCATTGAAGTTGGCATCAAAGAAGACTGTGCTGCCGGAGAGATAACCACTGGAGGCTGTTCCACTCCCATAGCTACCACCCACCCCAAATTCAAAGATGGGAATTTCTGCCAGCTTGTCTTGCCAGACTGTGTCCCAGATGGAATAGAAGCCCATATCGATTCCGATCTGTACTTTGGCTTTTAGATAGGCGGATAGGGATCCAACCAGCTCAAATAGATCGAGGGGATTATCAATTCGACTGATGATTTCATCGCCATAGATTTTGCCGTCGGCGGTGCCGGCGATTTCGCCTTCATCGAGAAGATCGAGACTCGCTTCTGCCGAAAGCCCTCCGGTAATATCTGATTTAACAACGACGGCACTTAGGCCGAGGCCGGCACCCATGCTGGCCTCGAGAGTGAATTCAGGGATGTCGTTACCAACTTGATCACGGTCGTTGACATAGAAACCGTTGAAGACTTTCCAGAATTCATCGGCTACAAAACCTTCGTCCATCCATTCCTGGAGGCCGGAGGTGTCAAAACCAAAGCCGATTGTTGCATCAACTCCAAAGCCACCTTCGATGATGCCGTCAACACCGCTGTAGATCGGGAAGCTTTCCTCTATTTCTGAAGACATGCCCATTTC
>DASCPR010000005.1:0-3758 GCA_036012625.1 Prochlorococcaceae cyanobacterium Fu_MAG_50 | reverse complement strand
CTGGCCATTGCCTGCCTACTTGGCGTCACCTCCACCGCCTGCATTTTCGAGTTGGCCTATGGCGCGCCAGGCCTGGGCACAACAGTCACAGGCTTAATTGTTGCCCTTGCCACTCCCTGCACGATCTGGTCACTTGTGGTCGCGATTCGACTGAATAAACCGGCCTGATTGTGCAGCCGTCCAGGCCGATGACTTTTACGATCTGGCAAGCACCAACCAGGTCTTGATGGCTCGCTTCCGTTTGTCCACTTTTGCCCTTCCCCTGTGCGGCGCGCTCGGCATTGCTTGCCTGCCTTCTCCGGGGCGAGCTCAGGGCTCTCTGTTCACAGCGACTCCTGTGGAAGAAAGCAAGTTCATTCTTGTCGCCGCTCCAATCGGCAAGGGTGAGAAATCCATGCTCAACATCTATGAACAGCGCAGTGACAAGCGTGCCTGCTTTGCTGTGTCAGGAAGCTCGCCAGCCTTTGTGGATCCTTTGCTGGCAACCTTCGACTTCACGGGGATCTGTAACCGCTACATCGACGGGAACGGCTATTCCCTGCGGATCGGCGGTGATGACCTCGGGACGAGATATCGGTTGAGCGTGATCAAGACCGGTCAGGAGCTGCAGCTGCAAGCCCTGCCAACCAGGAACTCAACTAGTCCCAGCGCACTGATTGCAAGATCTGGTGGCAGTGGCAGTGGCTTCCTGAAGCTTGAGCTGGAGCCAGGCTGGAGGTTGATGCGCCGTCAATACGGTCAGCGAGCCCTCGGCCACCTTTATGTGTACCGGGATTCATGGCCTGGAAGCTCAGCAGCTGCCGAGTCGACTGAGCCATCAACCTCGGCCCTGGAAGAAGAGGGTGCTGCCACACCCTGAGGGGAGCCTGCTTGCTACATTGCCTGTCCGGACAACATTGCTTGCTGAATGACTCAGGTCACGGTCGGAGAAAATGAGGGGATTGAATCAGCCCTTCGCCGCTTCAAGCGGCAGGTCTCGAAGGCCGGAATCTTTGCAGATCTGAAGCGGCTGCGGCATCACGAAACGCCCATCGAGAAATACAAGCGCAAAGCTCAGCAGCGCCGCCGCCGCCGCTGAATTGGCTCCAGGGAACCCTGAGGGGCAACAGCCCAACAAGTGTTCCCTCTCTCCAAATTGAAGCAACAGCATCTGCTGGGGATGGAGATGGAGGCCCTAATCCTGGGTCCAATCCTCCAGGCTGGTGAAGCATGTCGCTTCGGCGATCTGAGCTGAACTGACCTGGTCTTGATCTTGCAGGTCAGCCAGGGAACGGGCGACGCGAAGAAGACGCAAGCCGCTGCGGGCACTGAGATGTCGGCAGTTGCTCACGTTCTCCCAAAGCGTCAGGGCGCTGTCATCAAACTGGCCGACCCTGCCAAGCTCCTCTGCAGAGAGCCCTGCATTCCTTCTGCCCTCTGGGTTGCGCCGGAACATGCGGGCCCGAGCCTGCAGGATCAAGCCTCGGTCGATCCCTTGCCGATCACCGATCTCCTGGCTGGCGCTGTTGTTGATGGCCTTGCGCAACTGCCCTGCCGGCAAGCGCTCCATTCGCAATTGCAGATCGAGGCGATCCAGAAGTGGACCGGAAATCCGCTGCCAGTAACGCCGCCTTTGGCTCTGACTGCAGAGGCAGGCTCGATCAGGATCCCCATGCCAGCCGCATGGACAGGGATTTGTCGCGGCAATCAGGGTGATCCTGCATGGGAAGGAACATTTCTGCTGGGCGCGACTGAGGCGCAATACGCCATCCTCTAGGGGTTGCCGGAGTTGATCCAGCATCGCTCTGGGAAATTCGGCCAGTTCATCAAGGAAGAGAACGCCCCGGTGAGCCAGACTCAACTCCCCCGGCCGCGGATTGCGGCCGCCCCCGAGCAGGGCTGCCGCAGAGCAGCTGTGATGGGGTTCTCGGAAGGGGCGCTGCTCAAGCAACCTGGAAACATCCCTGAGATGCCCTGCAGCGGAATGGATTCGCGTAATCTCCAGCGCCTCCTCTCGGCTCAGTGACGGCAGCAGATGGGGAAGCTGTCGTGCCAGGAGGGTTTTGCCACAGCCAGGCGGACCCACCATCAGCAGATGATGACCACCGCTGGCGACCAGGGCGAGGGCTGTCTGGGCAAAGAAGCCTGTCTGGGCAAAGAAGCCTGTCTGGGCAAGTGAATCGCCCTGCGCACTGGAACAGCCCTGCAGCGGTGAAGTCAGCAGCTGCTCTTCATCCGAAGGCTCTTGCCTCAGCGGATCGTCCTGGTGGCTGATTGGCCTGGTCAGGATCCGTTGCTCACGCAGCAGGCTCACCACCTCCGCGAGGGTTTGCGCGGGTTGCACTGCCAAGCCGCGGACGAGCATCGCTTCCCTGGCGTTTTCCGCCGGCACGATCAGTGCTCTGGCCTTGCGTTCGCCAGCCAGGCTGGCGATGGCAAGCACGCCCCTGCAAGGGCGCAAGGCGCCATCGAGCCCCAGTTCTCCAGCACACCAGAGCTGTTTGAGCAGCGGTGCATCCAACTGGCCGCTTGCCACCAGCAGAGCCAGAGCGATAGGGAGATCAAAAGCCGGCCCCTCCTTGCGTAAATCAGCTGGGGCCAGATTCACAACCACCTTGACAAGGGGCCCGCGAAAACCACTGTTACGCAGCGCTGCCCTGACGCGTTCCCGAGACTCCTGGATGGCCTTATCCGGAAGCCCCACCAGTTGCAGCCCTGGAAGCCCCGGTGCGAGATCCACTTCAACGGTCACGGCCCTGGCATCGAGGCCATGGATGGATGCACTCAGACAACGTGCCAGCATTTGATCAAGAAGGCGCATGGACTTCATGCCCAGGCCGTCTCAACCCTTGCCTCTTCGTCAATAGCGGAAGACACAAATGGCTGATGACACGATTTTTGGCCGCATTCTCCGCGGTGAGATCCCCTGCGATGAGGTCTACAGCGATGCGCGCTGTCTGGCCTTCAAGGACGTTCAGCCCCAGGCGCCGGTTCATCTGCTGGTGATTCCCCGCAAGCCGATTGAAAGCCTGCGCTCTGCAGAGGCTGAGGATGAAGCACTTCTCGGTCACCTGCTCCTGGTGGCGGCAAGAGTGGCGCATCAGCAAGGCCTTGAGCATTGGCGCACCGTGATCAACACTGGGGCTGATGCGGGGCAGACGGTGTTTCATCTCCATCTGCACGTGATTGGTGGGCGTGCCCTGGCCTGGCCTCCCGGTTGAAGCATTGGGCCGGCAAGATGAACCGATGACAACGTCCAACCAAGGCCCAAAGCAGGGACTTGCAGGCCAACTGAGGAAGCTGCAGCATCTTGCTCAGCCATTTTTCCTACCCCTTGAGCAGGCCAATGGCTGGCAGTTCATCTGGCTTCTGGTTTCGCTGCTGTTCTGTGTTGGCGGCCTGGTTCTACTTGTTTTAACCGGACTCGTTGAAACTCTTGAGAGCTTGCAACCGGCCCTCACCGAGAAATATTTCGGCGGTGTTTCCAACACCATCGATACGATCTGGTCGAGCTGGTGGGGAGCGGCATTTTCCGCACTTTTCCTGCTTGGCGCTGGAAGTTTCTTCTCCATGCGCCAGGAACTTCGCAACCGCCGCTGGTTGCCTTGGCTGATCCTGGGGATCATCGTGCTGATGCTGCTGGCGGTGAATGGCATCAATGCAGGGATCGGCTTCATCGCCAGGGATCTAACCAACGCACTTGTTGAAAAACAGGAGGCTGGTTTTTATCGGATCCTGATCATCTATGCCTGTTGTTTTGTTGTTGCCTTACCGATTCG
>DASCPR010000004.1:0-2708 GCA_036012625.1 Prochlorococcaceae cyanobacterium Fu_MAG_50 | reverse complement strand
TAGCGCACCAGGTCATCGGGCTCCAGGTGGCGCAACACCTGGGCAGCCTGCAGATCACGGTTGGTTCTGTTGCGGCCGCGGCTATCACTGGTGGGCATGAAGCCGATCGCGTTGCGTCCCAGCCGGCGTTGCACCACATCATCGAGACCGACGAAGGCCCCACCACAGATGAACAGGATCTGGCTGGTGTCGATCTGGATGCAGTCCTGATAAGGGTGCTTGCGTCCACCCTGGGGCGGCACATTGGCCACGGTGCCTTCCAGCATCTTCAGTAGCGCCTGCTGTACACCTTCGCCGGACACGTCTCTGGTGATCGAGGGGTTTTCGCTCTTGCGCGCGATCTTGTCGATCTCATCGATGTAGATGATGCCTCGCTGGGCCTGATCAACTTCCATATCTGCCTTCTGCAGCAACCGCAGCAGGATGTTCTCCACGTCTTCACCCACGTAGCCGGCTTCTGTGAGCGTTGTGGCGTCTGCCACAGCGAAGGGCACATCAAGAAGCTCGGCCAGGGTCTGGGCCAGCAGGGTCTTGCCGCAACCGGTGGGACCGATCAGCAGGATGTTGGATTTGTGCAGGCGGGTGGCAGTCTTTTCGGTTTCGCCCTTGCCATCTCCCTGCCAGGCCAGTCGCTTGTAGTGGTTGTAAACCGCCACTGAAAGCACCTTCTTGGCCTCTTCCTGACCCACCACCTGCTGATCCAGGAACTGCTTGATCTCCTGGGGTTTGGGGATGGTGGCCAGGGTTGGTGCCGGTTTGCTGCTCTTTTTGGAGGGTTGGGCCGATTTGCGGCTTGCTTCGCTGCTTTGGCGAGCGTTGCCCTGGCTGTCGATCAGTTCCTCATCAAGGATCTCGTTGCAGAGATCGATGCATTCATCACAGATGTAAACCCCTGGACCGGCGATGAGCTTGCGCACCTGATCCTGGGACTTTCCGCAGAAGGAGCACTTCAGATGGGCGTCGAATTTAGCCATCGGGCGCTGATCGGTACAAACGGCGAGCACAGGTGATGACCGATGCTGATCAACCTGGGTACTAAGGATCGTGCCGAATCCTGACTTCGTCAGCCATCCGTAACGATTCCACCATCCCTGAGGCTGTCCACCACCCTGTCAATCAGCCCATATTCAACCGCTTCTGCAGGTGAAAGGAAGTAGTCGCGGTCAGTATCCTCTCCGATCTTGTCCAGGGGCTGGCCCGTGTGTTCGGCCAGCAGCCCATTGAGTGTCTCTTTGAGAAAGAGAATTTCCTTGGCCTGGATTTCAATGTCCACGGCCTGGCCCTGGGCTCCACCGAGAGGCTGGTGGATCATGATCCGGGAATTGGGCAGAGCCAGACGCTTGCCTTTGCTGCCGCCTGAAAGCAGGAAGGCTCCCATGCTTGCCGCCAGGCCGTAGCAGATGGTCACCACATCAGGGGTGACCTGCTGCATCGTGTCGTAAATCGCCAGTCCTGCCGTCACCGACCCACCGGGTGAATTGATGTAGATCTGGATGTCCTTTTCAGGGTCTTCCGCTTCCAGGAAGAGCATCTGGGCCACCAGTGCATCGGCGACCTGGTCGTCCACACCGGTGCCAAGAAAAATGATTCGTTCCCGCAGCAAGCGCGAATAGATATCAAAGGCACGTTCACCGCGGCCGGATTGCTCAATCACCGTGGGTATCCCCGGAGAGGAGACCGGCAAGCTCCCCGGCAAGGTGCCCTGCCAGCGATTCTGAATCGGATGGTGACAGCGGGCGTCGATCACGCGGTGGATCTCGGATGAAGACTCATCTCAATCTATTGCTCACGACTCAAGACTTGGCTTCCTTTGTCGCGCTCTTGCTGCTTTTGGCTTTGGCGGCTGGTTTCGATTTGGCTGTTTTGGTTTTGCTCTCTGCTGCTGGGGCTTCCTCCGGATCCTTTGCAGTGACAGTGCTGTTCTCTTCCAGCCAGCCCAGCAGCTTCTCCTGCAGCAGGTCATCGATCACCGCCTGACGCAAGCGCTGAGGGTCGATGTCCCGTTCACCGGAGAGTTGTTGTTTCACCTCCTTGAGCTTGGTGTCGATGGCGCTGTCTTCAACCTTGAGGTCCTCCGCTTCTGCAAGAGCGTTCAGGGCAAAGCTCTGGCGGAGGCGTTCTTCCGCTTCAGGCCTGGAGCTTTCCATCAGATTGCGCACCAGGTCTGGAGTGAACAGGGATTTCACATCCATTCCCTGCTGGGCGAACTGACCGGCGGTTTGTTCCACCAGGTTGCGCACTTCCTGCTGCACAAGGGTTTCAGGCAGCTCCACCTCCAGCTGCTCCACCAGCGCTTTCAGCAGGGCGTCATGACGATTGCTGCGATCACGCCGCTCCGCATCATCCTTCAGGCGTTGTTCCAGATCGCTGCGCAGCTCCGCCAGATTGCTTTTGTCGCTGCTTTGCTTGGCGAATTCATCATTGAGTTCAGGCAGTTCCCTTGTCTTGAGGTCTTTGAGGTTGATCTCGAAACTGGCTTTTTTGCCTCTGGCGTCTTCATTGGCGTAGTCGTCAGGGAACTGACACTCAACGGTTGTTTGATCACCGATCGCCATGCCGATAACCCCTTCGATAAAACCGGGGATCATGCGTCCTTTCTCGAGATCCACATCCATCGAGTCAGCACTGCCCCCTTCGATGGCGGAGCCGTCATCGCTATAGCTCCCCTTGAACTGCAGCACCGCCACATCTCCGATCGCGGCTGCACG
>DASCPR010000003.1:0-6724 GCA_036012625.1 Prochlorococcaceae cyanobacterium Fu_MAG_50 | reverse complement strand
CCTGCATCTTGAACACATCGCTGCGTGATCGTCTCCAGGCAAACCCCTATCTCCGGGGCATCGAGATCCTGCTGGCTCAATCGCCCACCAAGCCATTCGAACTGTTGCTGGCCAGGTAAGTCCTCAACTTCTTTTTGGTTCTGCAGCAGCAGAGTCGGGCGCAGAACAGGATCGAGCATGTCCAGTTGTGCGGCCAGTCTGATCCTGTCGGTTGCTTTTGGGCAGAGGATGGTGACCCCTCCCTCCGGGGTCTCACGCAGAGGATCGATGGCCCAGAGCAGAGATCGTCCGGACAGAATCGCGACTCGATCATGACGTTGCCAGTGCACCCCAGACCAGAGACGTTCACGCAGCAGATGGAGACGATTTCCCTCTTGATTCAACTGGCGTTGAAGCCATCTCTCCAAATCTGGACGTTCGGGGCCACTGCTCAGCAGAAGGGGTTGTTCAACTGCTGATTCCGCAGCGGCCGCGAGTTGGGCTGCGCGACGATCCAGCATCTGCAGGCGACGTTGCCCTTCCCATCCTTGGGAGCCCGGGCTCCAGAACACTTCCCCCTGCAGAGCATTTGGAAGGTATTGCTGCGCAACCCAGTGCTCTGCAAAGGAATGGGGATAGCGATATCCGACTCCATCACCGAAAGCGGCCCCATCTCGATGGCCATCACGCAGATGGCTGGGCACCTCCTGGCGTTGGGCGCTCTTGACGGTGCGCAGGGCTTCAAAGAATCCCAGCAGGCTGTTGCTTTTTTCGCTGCAGGCCAGATACATGGCGGCCTGTGCAAGTGGGTAAAGCCCCTCTGGGAGGCCAACCCGTTCGAAGGCCGCGGCACAGGCCTCAACCACAACAATGGCCTGAGGGTCGGCCAGGCCAATATCTTCGCCGGCAGCAATCAGCATCCTGCGGAAGATGAAGCGGGGATTCTCGCCAGCTTCAACCATGCGGGCTAGCCAGAACAGAGCCGCATCGGCATCAGACCCGCGCAGAGATTTGATGAAGGCGCTGATGGTGTCGAAGTGGGCATCACCCTGCTTGTCATAGAGGACAGCCCGCTCCTGAATCGACTCCTCAGCGATCGATAATGTGATCTCAATGACACCGAGTTCATCGGGGCTGCTGCTTTCGACGGCCAGCTCGAGGGCATTCAACAGGCTGCGGGCATCACCGTTGGCGACGTTGGCCAGATGGTCCGCAGCTTCGGCGCTGATTTCGATCTTGCGATTCCCATATCCCCGCTCCTGATCGGCAAGAGCCCTCTGCAGGAGTTGATTCAGATCATTGGCATCGAGAGTCTGCAGGCGGAACAGCCGTGATCGGCTCACCAGTGCCTTGTTCACCTCGAAATAGGGATTTTCTGTGGTGGCGCCGATCAGTGTCAGTGTGCCGTTCTCCACCCAAGGCAGCAGGGCATCCTGCTGGGCGCTGTTGAAACGATGCACTTCATCAATGAACAGGATCGTTCGCAAGCCGTGGCGTTCCAGCCTTGATCTGGCGGCTTCCACCTCTGCTCGCAGATCCTTCACCCCTGCAAGCACAGCATTCAGAGAGCTGAAATGAGCCCGTGTATGGCCGGCAATGATGCGTGCCAGGGTTGTTTTGCCAACACCCGGTGGCCCGTGAAGCAGCAGATTGCCGACTCGATCAGCCGCAATGGCTCGACGCAGGAGACGACCCTCCCCCAGGATCGCGGTCTGGCCCACGAACTCATCCAGGCTGCGGGGACGCATCCGGTCCGCCAGTGGAGCCTGGCGTTGACGGGCTTGATCCCCCTGATACGTGAACAGATCCTGACTCAAGAAAGCTCCGAACCTGAGGACAATTCTTGCGCTATCCCGGCAAGCAAGTCAGTTCTGGGACTTTCTTTCAAAATGATTTGAACATCATGGGCTCCCTTGCCGTTCCTGCATCGTTCTCTTGTCGCTATGGCGGCACTGGTGCTGCTTTCATCCTGTCGTAAAGATCACGCTCAAATTCCCCAGCTTCCGGTATCAGCAGAACCAGCGACGCCTGCGATCTTCACAACAGGGGTGGATACGGTCAGCACTCTGGAAGCTCTCGAGATTGTGCAGCTGGCGGCTCAGGCCGGCGGAAGAATTAACAGCTTGATGGTCAGTCAGGGGGATCCCGTTCAGGCCGGCCAGCTGCTTGTTGTGCTTGATCAGGCCCAGATTCGTTCGCAGGTGGCAGAGCTTGAAGCCAGGCGAGACCTCGACAGGATCAATTGGCAACGGTATGAATTTCTCGCCAAGCAGGGTGCTGCATCACTCAAGCAGCGGGATCAATACAAAACCATGTATGAGGTTTCTGTTGAAAAGTTGAAGTCAAAAATGGCCACCCTGACCTACAGCAACCTCAGAGCTCCCATCGCCGGCACCATTGCCGATTTGCAGGTGAAGGTCGGCGATGTGATCCAGCAGGGTGATCCATTCAGCAAGATCGTCAAGAACAACATGCTGATGGCGCGGGTGGAAGTTCCCGCAACGTTCTCCAGGCAGCTGAGCCTTGGTCAGCCGGTGATCTTGAGCCAGCCGGGCTCAGGCGAGGTGCTTGCCACCGGGGAGGTGAATTCCATTGACCCCACGGTTTCTCCAGACAGTCAGGGGTTGCTGGTCAAGGCTGCGTTTCTCAATCCAGCAGGGGAGCTTCGCAACGGCCAGCGACTGCGCACAAGATTGCAACTCTCACGGAGACAGATCATCTCTGTCCCGTTTGCCGCTGTTAGCCAGACCTCCGGCCAGAGTTTTGTGTGGAGGGTCGGTAGCTTCGAGGCGCTGAAGGCCCAACCCGGTAAAGCTGAAATCGAGAAGCTGAACAGGGCCAAGCAGAATGGCATGATCCCAGCATCGGCTCGATTCGCCATGCAGACCCCTGTCTCGATAGGGGCGCTCGAAAACAATCGATACCCTGTGACCAAAGGACTTGAGGCAGGTCAGCTGGTGATCAACTCAAACCTGCTAAATCTCAAACATGGCATGCCGGTTCAGGTTAAGAACTGAGTTGGTATATGTCACTCTCTGATAAGTTCATCACCCGACCAGTACTTACAACGGTCTGCAGCATTTTTATCGTGATCATCGGGCTGATTGCGATCCCAATCCTTCCGGTTGAAAACCTTCCAGATATTGCTCCACCCACGGTAAAGGTGCAGGCCACCTACACCGGTGCCGATTCAATTTCCGTTGAACAGGGCGTGACCTCTGTCCTTGAACAGCAGATCAATGGTGTTGAGAATATGGACTACATCTCCTCCACTAGCTCTTCTGATGGGGTGTCTTCAATTTCAGTGCTCTTCAACAGTGGCACAGATGGTGATATTAATCAGGTGAATGTCCAGAACAAGGTTTCCCTCGCGGAACCCCAGTTGCCTGAAGAGGTTCGTAAGGCTGGGGTTACGGTTAACAAGGCCTCGAACTCTATCCTGCTGATTTATAATTTTACTAGCGATGATCCAGGGAGGTATGAATATAGTGTCGAGACGATCAGCGGCCTGCTTGATAAGAGCCTCACGGATAACATTAAGCGCGTTAACGGTGTTGGTGATATCACTTATTTTGGCAATAGAAAGCTTGCTTTTCGCCTCTGGCTTGATCCTGAAAGGCTCAGTATTTATGGCCTTACGGCAACTGATGTTGTCGACCAGCTTCAGAGTCAGAACAGGCTTGTCCCTGCCGGCAGCGTCGGCGGTGCACCTGCTCCAGAGGGGCAGGAATATACCTTCACTGTTCAGCTTCAGGGAAGGCTCACAACTGTAGAGGAGTTTGAAACTATAATTCTCAAAGTCAATAACAACGGTGGCCTTGTCAAACTCAAGGATGTTGGTCGCGTCACGCTTGGTGGTGAAGCCTATGGGATTGACGCCATTGATCTGAATGGAACGGCCTCTGTGGGGATGGCGGTTTATCAGCTCACGGGCAGCAATGCGATTCAGGTCTCTGATGGTGTGAAGGGTGTGATTGAGGAGTTTGAGAAAACTCTGCCTGTTGGCCTTGTCTCGCAGAAGATTTATGACACCACTGATTTCATCAATGCTTCGATCAAGGGGGTGACTGATTCACTCAGAGATGCCGTGATCCTTGTTGTGTTGATCCTTTTTCTTTTCCTGCAGAACTGGAAGGCAACCCTAGTCCCAGGGATCGCCATTCCTGTTGCTCTGATTGGAACCTTTGCTTTCGTTCTTGCCACTGGCTTCTCGTTGAATCAATTGACCCTGTTTGGTTTGGTTTTGGCCACGGGACTTGTGGTGGATGATGCGATCACAGTGATTGAGGACACCGCCAGTAAATGCCAGGCAGGCTTGAGGCCGATTGAGGCTGCAAAGGCTGTGATGGATGAGTTGTTCGGCGCCATCATTGCAACTTCGCTGGTGAAGATGGCCATCTTCCTGCCGGTGCTCTTTTTCCCCGGTGCAACGGGAACCATTTATAAGCAGTTTGCGGCAACAATCATTTTCGCCATTGGTATCTCCACATTTAACGCTCTGACATTCTCGCCAATGTTGTCTGCCTTGTTGTTGTCCCAGCAGGGTGGTAACAACCCGAGCCGCAAGAATTATGCGATTGCCGGCACATCGCTTGGTTTCAGTTACGGATTGCTTTTTGTTGCTGATGGAGCATTGTTGGCCCTGGTGCCCACATTGGCAGGAGCGTTGATTGGGTTCATTCTTTTGAGAATAACCTCTCTGCCTTTGAGGCTTCCATTCACAATTACAGGCGCAATTCTGGGGCTTTTCATTGCCAGTGTCAGCAACATGGTTCCGATTGTTCTGTTCACAGCAATCGGCCTGCTGCTTGGTTGGTTTGTGCCCAGCATCTTCCTCGCATTCAACAGGTTCTATGCCGGCTTCGAAGCTCGTTATCAGTGGCTGTTGGCCTGGGTCCTTGGACGCAGGTCTCTGGTGATGACGATCCTGGCCGGGGCCATCTTGTTGACTGGATTTGCCTTCACTTCTGTGCCAACTGGATTTGTTCCAACTGAAGACCAAGGATATGCCCTTGGCTTTGTTCAGGCTCCTGAAGGCGTCTCAAACGAACAAACACTCAAAATCAATCAACAGGTGGCTAAAATCCTACGAGAAGAGAAGAATATTGATTCTGCAGCTCTCTTCAGTGGTGCTAGTTTTGATGGAAACAGCCCCAATAAAGGTCTGTTCTTCTTTGGTACCAAAAACTGGGATCAGCGAATGGGCAAGGATCAGTCGGTCAAAGCCATTGCTGACCGATTGAACAAGAAGCTGAAAGGATCCATTGATGGAGGCCGTGTCTTTGTGGTGGAACCGCCATCCATTCCTGGTTATGGGACAAGTTCTGGCTTTGAATTCCAGTTGCTTGATAAAAGCGTTGGCACTCTTAAACTTGATCAGGTTTTTGCCAAGGCCGTTCAGCTCATTCAGAAGGCCAATCTAAGTTCGATTCTTAATCAACCTGTGTATACCCTTTTCTCTCCTCAGGCACCTCAGTTGAAGGTGAATGTAGATCGCGAAAAGATGGCTTCTCTCGGCGTTGACTTTAAGGATGCAATGAGTACATTTAGTGTTAATTTCGGCGGTCGTCATGTTAACGATACTTTTCAGGAAGGCAAGGTTAGGAGAGTGTATATCCAGGCTGATAATGAAAGCCGTGCTGTTCCCGAGAAGCTCGTCTCCATCTATGTGAGGAACAATCAGAAGCAGCAGATTCCTCTTTCCGAGTTCTTCACTGTTGAACCAACGACCGGCCCAAGTGTTGTGCCCCATTTCAATCTCTACCGTTCGATCAAGATCGATGGATCACCTGCGCCAGGGAGGAGCTCCGGACAGGCCATCAATGAAATGAAACAGGTTTTCAATGCTGCCAATACCCAGGGCTTAGGTTTTGACTGGAGCGGCATTTCTCGTGAGGAGGTGAAAGCTGGTTCACTGGCTATCGTTATCTTTGCTCTTGGTATCCTTGTCGTTTATCTACTGCTCTCCGCTCAGTATGAGAGCTATGCCGATCCATTGATTATCCTGATGACGGTTCCCACTGCTCTGCTTGGCGCATTGGTGTTCCTTTCAGGTGCAGGTCAGGTTCTGAATATTTATGCCCAGATCGGGCTTGTGATGTTGATCGGTCTAGCCGGAGGTAACGGAATTCTGATTGTTGACCTTGCTAATCAGAAGATGGCGGAAGGGTTAAGTGCTATTGAGGCTGCCCAGGAGTCTGCAAAGTCAAGACTTCGGCCGATCTTAATGACGGCTATCTCTTCCCTGACAGGCTTCCTTCCTCTGATGCTTGCCACGGGAGCAGGGGCCAGCAGCCGCAATTCTCTGGGATTGGTTGTTTTCGGTGGATTGCTTGTTGCCACTTTCCTCTCCACCCTTGTGGTGCCAGTGTTTTATGTCGTGGTGAAGACTTTGGTTGGGCAGGCTGAAGCGGCTGTGGTCGATGCGGCTCCCCAAGCCAAGAGATGAGGCATTTGCTATGGATGGACCAATCTTAAATCCCAATCCCAACAATTTCAGTGGCGTGAGGTCTCTTGTGGCGACCTTTATTGGCGCTCTGATCGGATGTACCGTCTCTTATTTCCTGAGTATTTTGATTTCCAACTCGCCGACAGGTTTGGATCCAGCCAGGTTGAGATTATTTTATATCATGGTGATCATTTCTGGCTCTTTCGCTGGTTTTGGCATCGAAATTACAAGACAGATGCAGGCATCATCAACCGAGCAAGATTATTATCACAAGCGCCATCAGAGTTACAATCGTAA
>DASCPR010000002.1:0-6110 GCA_036012625.1 Prochlorococcaceae cyanobacterium Fu_MAG_50 | reverse complement strand
GTGGTGCTGGAACCAGATCAGCCGGAACGGCTGCTCAGTGCTGAGGAAACCCTGGCATGGCTAACCGGTTGGCTAGAGCGCTTGGACGGCCTGCCGGAGGACCTTCAGCAGCAGCCTTCTGCGGAGGCGGCTGCCTTGCGCTTGCTGGACACCGCCTGTGATCTGGAGATCTCGCCAGGATTCACTCTGCAGTGGTTTGCGGTGCGTCTTGAAGCTCCGGGCTCCTGAGCACCCCTGGCAGGTCCTCGAGAATGCGTTCTGCCACTGCATCAGGGCTTTCTTCCCCCACAGGGATGTGCAGGTCTGCCTCGGCATAGAGGGGCTCCCGTTCCTTGAGCAGGGCCGCCAGTGCTTCGGCTGGTTCGGGGGTCTTGAGCAGGGGGCGATCCCCGGGATCGGCTTGAAGGCGAATCATCAGTTGATCGCGGCCGGGATTGAGCCAGATCACGATCCCCTGGTGCAGCACTCCCCAGTTCTCAGCAATTGTCACCACACCGCCGCCGGTGGCCACCACAAGGGAGTGGCGTTCTCCGATGGCGCGCAGCACCTGGGATTCCATCGACCGAAAGCTGTCTTCCCCGTCTTGGCTGAAGATCTCCGGGATGGAGCGGCCCGCCAGCTTTTCGATCACGGCGTCGGCATCGACGAACCCGTAACCGAGGCGTTTTGCCAGGGGACGCCCCGTGCTGCTCTTGCCGCTGCCCATCATCCCCACCAGATGAAGGTTGCGGCCTCCGAGGCGCTGCCTGAGGGGAGGCGGAAAGGGTTCGCCGGTCATCAATCTTGTCAGGAATCCTTACTATGCATGCTGGTTGAAGCATGTGATGACGAACATCCCAACCCAGGCTGAAAACGGTCAGGGACGCGGATGCGTGATCACCCGTCGTGCCAGTTTCTCCGCCAGTCATCGTTACTGGCTGCCTGAGCTTTCCGCTGATGACAACGCAGCGCGCTTTGGCCCCTGTGCCCTTTCCCCAGGTCATGGTCATAACTACGAGCTGATTGTTTCGATGGCCGGCGGGCTTGATGCCGATGGCATGGTGCTCAACCTCTCGGATGTGAAACAGGCCATCCGAGCGCAGATCACCGGGCCTCTGGATTTTCGCTTCCTCAATGAAACCTGGCCCGAGTTCAATCTCTCGCGGCAGGATGGCTGCCTGCCCACCACAGAAGCGATGACCAGGGTCTTCTGGAGGCGCCTCCAGGAGCATCTCCCGCTTGTGGCTCTGCGCCTTTACGAAGCCCCGCGCCTCTGGGCCGATTACCTCGGAGACAACATGGACGCCTATCTGACCATCCGTGCACATTTCGCTGCCGCCCATCGACTGGCGCGCCCCGAGTTGACTCAGGAGGAGAACGAGAGGATCTACGGCAAGTGCGCCAGACCCAACGGCCATGGTCATAACTATCTGTTGGATGTGACCGTTCGCGGTGAGATCGACCCCCGCACGGGCATGGTCTGTGATCTTTCAGCTTTGCAGCGACTTGTCAATGATCTGGTGATCGAACCTCTGGATCACTACAACATCGATAAGGACGTTGATTATTTTCGCAACTGTGTCTCAACAGCGGAGAACATTGCCCTGTTCATCTCCGATCGTTTGGCGATGCCGATTCGTGCGATCGGGGCCAATCTCCACAAGGTTCGTCTGCAGGAGAGCCCGAATAATGCCGCGGAGGTCTATGCCGAAACAGCCAGGCTTGACGCGATGCCTGCGGCCCTTGAGGCCGTGGCCCTGAACTGAGTTCCCACTTGCGCACACCCTGGGTTCGTCTCGTTCTTGCCATCAGCCTTGATGGTCGCCTCGCACCTCCGGGGGGTGGAGCGGCACAGCTGGGTGGATCCGGCGACCGCAGGGCGCTGGAGATGGCCCTGGCCTGGGCCGATGGGGCCCTGATTGGTGCCGGCACATTGCGGGCCCATCGCTCCACCTGTCTGATTCGTGATTGCGATCTTCTCCGGGAGCGTGCCCTGGCGGGCCGTGAACAGCAGCCCACAGCTGTTGTGGTGAGTCGACAGAGCGAACACCCCAGGGATTGGCCCTTTTTTCAGCAGCCGATCCACCGTTGGTTACTGAATCCAAAACACTCAGAACTGACAAGTTCGATTGAGACGCAACCTCCGCTTGGCTTTGAACGCTGGCTTCGGATGGGGGGCTCTTGGTCTGAGACCCTCCACGGCCTGGCCGCAGATGGTTTGTCGCGCCTGGTTCTGCTCGGCGGTGCTCAGCTGATCGCCTCCCTGCTCCAGGAGGATGGGGTGGATGAATTGCAACTCACCCTCACTCCCATGCTGCTGGCTGGAGATCATTGCTGGCTCCCCCATCACCTCGCTGCAATGCCAGGGAGTCTGGCGGCTGCAGATGCCTGGCAGCTACAGCTGGCTGAACCTCTTGGTGGGAATGAACTTCTGCTGCGTTATCGGCGCAATCGCCAGGGGCTGAGTGATGCATCAGCTGCAATCACCTCCAGCTAGTCAATCGATTTGATCGGACTGGTGAATAAGGGCTGGCACTGTGATCTGGACGGTGTGTGATGCACTAGGTTGCGTGCTGGTTTTTGGTGACGGCCGCCCCAGTGGGACAAGAGGCTTTCGGGAAAGCTCAAGGTCATTCGTTGTGATTACACATCAAATTGTGATAACTAAAAACTTATGGATCAAGATTCTGCTTTTACAAGTGTGAATGCATTGCAGGACTCTATTTCGTATGGATCTGAATTGCCAGTTGAATCAGGTGTCGCAGGCGCTTCATGGGCGGGCACGGTAGAGATGAATTCAATCGTTCCTTTGTCCATGTAAATCTGCCCTGTCAAAGTCTCGTTCTCTTCAGTGCTCGCCATCTGAAAGAACCCAGTGGGGTTGGTGACGCCAATAAAGCTCTTTGTAAGTGTGTCTCCATTGCTATTCAGCTGCTGCTCCATTGTGAATTTGCCGTCATCATGATTCTCGAAGCTATAGTGAAGGCTTTCCAGATCAATCCCTTGCTCGATGGGTTCGGGGCTCCCTGAAGTCTCGCTGAGACGAGTTTGTATACCCGTTGCATAGGCTCCATGCCAGTTATGGCCAGTTAAGAAGTCTACATATTGATCGCTGAGCTCAGCGTCTGCCTGCATGGGCTTGCCTTTGTCTTCGTTGCCCTGGTTGGGGGTGGGTGGAGTGCTGTTGAGATCAGTCAGCGCTAAATAGGCAGCCATGTCTTGGCTTTTAATACCATCTTCGCCAGTGCCACTGGGTAATTCTTGATCAGTAATGATCATCTTTACTTGATGGTTCTCTTGGGAGATTTGCCCCAAGGCAGTTTGATTGTCGCTGCGACTGACGAGGACAAAATTCCCACTTGGCAAGATGGAGCCGAAATAATCAACTGTCTCAATTGTTTTGCCCTTGGAATTTGCTTTCTTTCTAGTGGCTTTTAGAGATCCGTTTCCTTGAACATCAAAGTCAAAGGTGATATCTACTGCTGAGCCATCAAGGACGCCAATCTCCTGGGAACCATTGTTTTGTGGATCAGAGAAAATCCCACTGAAAGAGCTGCCAGCCCAGTTGCCATTGCCTAGGAATTCGGCATATTCATTGACGGCCTTTTTGGCTTGTTTATTGATTTTTCGCTGCTTGCTTGAAAGCGTTCCAAATAAATCCTGCTCATCTGTGGATTCACTGGCTAAATCCACAAGCGATAATGTAAAGGCTTTGTCTGTATTGCCTTGATGGGGCTCTTCCCCGGCCCCGTGACTTGCATGATCCCATGAGAGTAAATCAATCGTGCCATTTTTTAAATCAATCCAACCACTTTGCTGGTCATTGTCTTCCAGGCTTATTAATTCCATCCAGCCACTAGGAGAGATCGACCCTATCAGTTCTTTGTTGGCTATTGTGCCGTCCTTGATCTTGGTATGACTTACAGTAACGATTAAGCCATTATTTTCTTTGGCCTCAAATTTGTAATACCAGTTTTCTGGTTGATGCAGAACTTCTATTACACCCTCTGCCGCATGATTCACAATGCCTTCTAGGTATGCGCCATACCATTCGCCACTCGTTAATGCCTGGATGTGTTCGTTTGTCAGCTTTTCTGATTCCTCCTGAACCTGCAGCCTCAGGGAATTTTTCTCTGGACTATTGTCCTTTTGACCATCAATCATGTTGTCTTGATTGAAATCAAGGCTATGGCGACGCTCCAACTTATTCAGTTTGGACGTTGTGATGTTTTTGGCGCCACCATAAAGCTCGGCCATGCCATTTTTTGTGCTGAATTTCTGGCTTAGATAGAGGTCTCCTTTTTCTTTTATAAGCGCGAAGCCATCCTTGATCTTATAGGCACCCACAACTCCATCTGCTGAATAAGGCTTGCCTTTTTTGTTGGTCAGAACAGTCAACTCATCTTCAGGGGTATTCCCGACACTTAAGCCGCCTTTGGTTAAAACGATGGACTTGTCATCCAGTTGATAAAGGCCTTGATTCCAGCCCTTTAAGGCAGAGCATTCAAATACGTTTTTGATCGCAGGCGCTGCTTTGATGCCAATCAAATTGTCGCCGTTGAGATCGCTATTATGTTTTCTCTCCAGGCCAAGCAGTTTCTTGGTTATGTTTTTGGTTTTGTCATTCGTCTTGAAATTTGAGGCTTTTTTCTTCCAAGTGAAAACCTGCTTAAAATAGTCTTTCCCATCTTGTAGGATGACATTAAAACCACGTGATGTTTTAAATAGTCCAGAGATATTTTCGGTGCTGAATCCCTTGCCATTACCGGCAGGGATCTTGGTGATTTTAGATGTGTACTCTCCCACTTTCTTGCCTTGATCTGAGAAGGCCAGTTCACCACTGCCCATTTGGTATAGGCCAAGATGTAGTCGGCCAAACTTGCCTTCAATGAAAAAATCGGTGATCAGATCATCGAGTCGAATAAGGCCATCATTTTGTTCTGTCACCACAGTTAGATCATCAATGCTGAAGATGTCCCGTTCGCTGCTATTTTCGTTGTTGTATGGCTCACGCAAGACAAAGCTGCTGATCAGGTCTGCACCTTCTTCCACGGCAAAGCTGATGTATTCAATGGCAGCATGATCATCGGGAGCATCTTCCCCTGCCGTAAGTTCAGAGGCGATTAAATTATTGTTGACATCATAAACATCTAAAAATACATCACGCTTGGGTTCTCTGCCCATCAGGTAAAAACCGAAGGCTTGTACAGGATTACTCCATGTCGACATGTGATCATCAGGGTTGTCGCTGAAAAAGCTGACTGTGAGAGATCCTTCATCACGTTCACTTGGGAGGATTTCCAGGAATTGGTCACAAACGGCAACTGATGTTGAACCATCACCGATATGGCTGCCTCCCTCTTCAGTCCCTGATGATTTTATCTGCTCAAACTCATGGTCGTGTTCAGACTCGCTGCCAGGATGCATGTGTGAATACAAGATATCATGATCCTCACTCTTCAAATCGTGATGGTGGTTATTAAGGCTGTCTTCATTTGAAGAGATAGTGTTTTGGTGCGCGCCGTGCTCGGGGTCGTAAACGTGCAGGTGGTTATCGTGCTCGTGTTCTTCTGCAGGATCAAAATCATCGTGGTTGTGCAGGTAGATATGACCATGCTCCTGGTTAACTCCTCCGTTGCTATCTCCGTGTGAGTGGTCGTAGTAGTGGTTGTGATCTTCCGTCGTATGCTTTTGATGAAGGTGTTCATATTTGATCCAGGTATCCCGGGCCATCACTGAGTGATTGTGATAGTCCGTTGAATCTGAGCTTGTTTCGCTTTCATGTGTGCCATGGGTCTCATCGTATGGGTAATCTTCGATGGGGTGGTGATGCATTGCTGGCACTTTTGAAGCTTCGCCATCGTGGCTGTGTTGCATCTGGTGCTCGTGTTCTTGGTCAGCACCGCCTTTGCCATCGCCGTGGGAGTGTGTGAGGGAGTGATCGTGATTGTCCGTTGAATCTGAGCTTGTTTGGCTTGGATGCGTGCCATCATTATGTATTTCTTCGTAGGGATACTCCACGAGAGGGTGATCATGCTCTGCTGAAGTATCGCCATCGTGGCTGTGCTGCATGTGGTGCTCGTGTTGTTGGGCAGAACCGCCGTTGCTGCCGCCGTGGGTGTGTGTGTAGA
>DASCPR010000001.1:0-1739 GCA_036012625.1 Prochlorococcaceae cyanobacterium Fu_MAG_50 | reverse complement strand
TGCGCACTCTGCTGCCGGTCCTGCGCGATCAACCCGTGCTCACCGCCGAACTGGGACGAAAAGCACGGGCCAGAGTGCTGGAGCGTTACACCCTTTGCAGCAACATCTCAGCCCTTGAAGGGCTCTACAGAGAACTGCTAGGAGCCACACCAGTTGCCGCCTGAGCTAGTGGCCGCCTGAAGTGGCCGCCTGAATCAGCCCAGCTCGCGGCTGCGCTCAGCAGCGGCAATCACCGCTTCGATCAGAGCGGAACGCAGACCGGCACTCTCCAGCTTGCGCAAGGCGGTGATCGTGGTGCCACCTGGGGAGGAAACCATGTCCTTCAACTGGCCAGGATGCAGATCCCGCTGGCTGAGCAGTTCCGCTGTTCCCGCCAGGGTGCGATGGGCGAGATGCTGAGCCAGCCGTCGGGGCAGACCAGCTGCCACAGCACCGTCTGCCATGGCTTCCGCCATCAGCGCCACATAGGCAGGACCTGATGAAGTCAAGGCCAGAAAGGCATCCAGCTGATACTCAGGCAGCTCAACGAGTTCACTGACGGGTTGAAAGAGGGCCTGAACCCAGCACCTCTGTGCCTCTGTCACGCCATCACCCCAGGCCAGACCCGTCAATCCTGCACCCACAAGAGCAGGGGTATTGGGGACAGCACGAACACAATGACGACCCGGGAATGCAAGCTGCAAGCGTTCCAGAGACACACCTGCCAGCACTGAGACCAACAGGGGCTTTTCGCCTGTTTCCACGAGGGGCTCAGGCGCAGATGCTGCCACTTCAGCAAGCTGCTGCGGTTTGACGCAGAGCAGCTGAACCGGCGTTGCCCACACCGCCAGGGCCTGCGTATCCGCAGCGGCCAAAAGGCAAACCCCAGCGGGAACCTCAGCTCGCAACCGCTGCACAGTGTCCTCACGACCGACAACGGCAATCAGGTCCTCTGGAGAGAGCTCACCACGGGCAAGCAGAGGCTTGACAAGGGCCTGCGCCATCTGGCCCAGACCCACCACCCCAAGGGAGAACGGCACCTGGCTCAGAGACCGGCAGCGGTGGTGATTCCCCAGGCAGGAGCTGGAGCAGGGCTTGTTTCCGGAACAGCTTCCTCAGTGTCCTTGCTGACCACCGTGGGAGCGGAGGCCTCGTCGTGGCTGTTGTTGGTGACGGTCACACAACTTGGGGCGAAGAGGAAGATGCTCTCGCCAACCCGCTCCTGGTGTCCATCGATCGCAAACGTGCCGCCCGCCACAAAATCAACGGCCCGCTGAGCCTGATCAGGCTCCATCATCGTCAGATTGATGATCACGGTCTTGCGCTCCCGCAGAGCCTGGATGGCCCGGGGCATTTCATCAAAACTGCGCGGTTCCATCAGGTTCACCTCAGCGGATGCCGTGGTGATCCCAGGCATCCCGATCACATTGGATCCTGAAAAGCTTTCGCCAAGATCAAAAGGGTTCGATTCGGAAAGCGGTGCGAGCGCTCCACCAGAGGAGCGAACACTGTTCTGATCAGCTTCGGCATCTTCGCCGGTGTCGTAATCAAGCTCGTCGTAGTCACCGTCGAGGTATTCGTCACCTGCAACAACAGCGCGAATGCGGGAAATCAGCGACACCGTTTAGATCCTCTTTAGTGGCGTGGAGATGGATTTGCCCTGAGCCGTTAACAGCTGTGGGTCCCCGAGGGGTAGCAAAATCTGACCCCTGAATAGCGCCTCATGCACTGCGGGGCAAGGTTCTCACCGCAGCTTGAGA